>JAQCFG010000040.1 GCA_027618255.1 Cyanobacteriota bacterium | reverse complement strand
TGATTCTATAACCAGTTGACAGGCGTTCGATATTACTTTGTAATCTACCTGTGTTAAATCTCAGTGCTCTTTGAGCGAATAAGCTTTGTGTGTTTGTATTTACTGTCAGTTGCATTTTGTTCTCCTTAAGCTAAGTCAGTATCTGACTTGCTTCCCACCTGGGATCTTTAGCTCACCGTTGTATTAGTGGAGCTGATTATATCTATCGGACATTGTGGTGAATATCTAATTGGCCCGATTAGTTGATTTTTTTTTCTTCTAGTCTTTTTAGTTTTTTAGGGTCGTATCCTGACATTGGACATTTTGAACTAATAACAGGGGGATAATAACTAAACTGCAAAAATGTCCAATGTCAGGATACGACCCTAAAAAAAAGAACTCCCCGGGGGAAGGGAGTTCTGGGGTCTCATTATGTGAGGGGGGGATACGTCAGTACCACCCTTTAGTCTCCTTGTGGGGGGACTAAAACTTTATCCAAGCAGCTGCAGTGCTATCTGCGGTGCTGTATTCGCCTGAGCGAGCATGGCAGCAGCTGTTTGTTGCAAGATTTGGTTTTTGATCAAGACGCTACTTTCTTTGGCGACGTCTACATCTTGAATTCTTGATCTTGCTCCAGCAGCATTTTCCATGGCAATTTCCATGTATTCCATTTTGGATTCTAGTGCATTTTGCGTTGCACCAACATAGGATCTCATTCTAGATACATTGTCGATCATGTTATCGATTTGCGAGATTGTCGCTGCGACATTACTCGTGTGAGTTGCGTAGTTGTATGAATTAACAGTAGCGCCAGAGATTTGGATTCTATCAAGAGAAAGTCCTGTTGTACCACCTTCAATCAGGAAGCCATCATCACTTGATGTACCTGTTGATTGTGCCGTGATATCAATGTCGATACCACTGTTGGAACCGGCTCCGCCTGCACCAGATGTGAGTATTATCGATGTCGTTTCGCCATGATCAGAGCCTGTTTGCAATGTGATATCAGCACTTGAAGTATTAGCATAGATTAGTGTTGTGCCATTGAAGTTGGTTGCTTGAGCTATATCGTCAATAATTTTGATACGTTCATTGATCTCTCTTTGCAGAGCATCTCTCTCGTCTGCTCCGTTAGTACCGTTGATCCCTTGAACTACTAGTTCTCTAATTCTTTGAAGATTTTCTTGGATGACTGAAAGCCCGCCTTCCATGGTTTGAATTAGCGAAATGCCATCGGCGGCGTTTTTGCCAGCTTGCTCAAGCCCGCGAATTCTCGTCGTGAGTTTGTTGGCGATTGATAAGCCTGCGGCATCATCGGCTGCTCTATTGATTCTATAACCAGTTGACAGGCGTTCGATATTACTTTGTAATCTACCTGTGTTAAATCTCAGTGCTCGTTGAGCGAATAAGCTTTGAGTATTGGTATTGACAGTAAGTTGCATTGTTTTTTCCTTTTGTCTTGCCATATAGGCTTGCTGTTATTACAGCTGACGACATAGTTTATCGGACGTTGTGGGATTATCTAGGTGGCCTAAAATAATGAAATTTTAGGAAAGGCTAATACGTCTGTACTATGCAAGGGCGGTATAATGGGGCAAAGAGACAAAATTTATGAGTTTAATTGAAGGTGTAATAGCAAGAGAAATCCTAGACAGCAGAGGCAATCCAACTGTTGAAACGGAAATATTTTTGGCAGATGGGTCATTTGGACGAGCTGCTGTTCCTAGCGGAGCAAGTACTGGTGCTTTTGAGGCTTGTGAATTGAGAGATGGCGACAAATCTCGCTATCAGGGTAAGGGAGTTAGCCAAGCAATTGAGAATGTCAATGAAATTATCGCTGAACAAATCATTGGTTTGGATGCCACTCAACAAGCGGAACTTGATAGTTTATTAATTAGCCTTGATGGCACCGATAACAAATCTAAGCTTGGCGCTAATGCAATTTTGGGCGTAAGTATGGCAGTGGCTGTAGCTGCGGCTCAATCATCAGGTCTAGCTTTATATTCCTATCTTGGTGGTCCGAATGCGCGCACTTTACCAGTGCCGATGATGAATATTCTTAACGGCGGCAAGCATGCGCTTGACTCTGTTGACTTGCAAGAATTTATGGTGATGCCAGTTGGCGCGACGAGTTTTTCTGAAGGCTTGAGAATGGGTACTGAGGTTTACCACGCACTTAAATCAGTTTTGAAAAAAGAAGGTTATTCAACTAGTACTGGCGACGAGGGTGGTTTTGCACCAAGCCTTAAAGCTAACGAACAAGCAATCGAAGTGATACTCAAAGCCATTGACCTGGCGGGTTTCAAAGCTGGTACTGATTTGATGTTAGCAATCGATGCCGCTTCTACAGAACTATATATAGATGGCAAATACGATCTTGCTAAAGAAGGACGCAAGTTAACTGGTACTGAGATGATTGATTTCTATGAAGATTGGATTAAAAAATATCCAATTATTTCTATTGAAGACGGTTTTGCTGAAGATGATTGGGAGACATGGAACGAAGCGACTAGACGTCTTGGATCTAAAGTTCAATTAGTTGGTGATGATTTATTTGTTACTAATACCTCTAGACTCGCTCGCGGCATCAAAGAAAAATCTGCCAATAGTATCCTTATTAAGGTAAATCAAATTGGCACTTTAACTGAAACCCTGAACGCAATCGAGCTTGCCAAAAAATCACAATTTACTTCAGTGATTTCACATAGATCTGGTGAAACTGAGGATACATTTATTGCTGATCTTGCAGTAGCTACCAATGCTGGGCAAATCAAGACTGGCGCACCTTGCCGCTCTGACCGTGTGGCTAAATACAATCAGCTACTTAGAATCGAAGAAGAACTTGGTTCGCAAGCTCAATATCCTGGTTTGGCTGCTTTTAATAATTTATCTGGTGCTAGGCTTAATAGTATTGGTAGGGTTGAGGCTTAGTTTATTAGTTGTTTGTTGGTAAATTAACAAGCCTGCCAAGGTAAGCAAAGAAATTCTTGTCAACATCTACAGTTTCACCCTTGATAAATTGTGACATTTGTTTTTTTAGTTTGTCTGTAGCTTTGATGTCATTGGTTGCTAATGAGTTTTTTAACAGGTTTTGATCAACCTGTGGTAAATCATTAATTTTGAGTCTGTTGTTAAAAAGATCATTGTCGTAAAGTATTTGATAAATAAGTGCTCTAAAATTTTGTATGAGCAATGAGATATTGTCTTGTGCTGCTATTCTTGGCAGTCTATTGAAAGTCTCATTGCGAAGGACTTTGATTTCTGCGGGATCTGCTGTTGAGTAATCAGGTGTGCTCAGTATTGATTTCATCAAATCTCGTAATCTGTTTCTACTCATGTCATCGTCCCCTCCAGGTAGCCCACTTGGACCTAGCGTTTCAGCTTGATAATTGGGTCCAGCAAGAGGTACAGCTTTAGTTTGATCTGGGTCAAAGTGAATTGCTTCGATGGGCTCATTAGTGTCAGTCACTAGAACAGGATAAACTCCAGGTGTAACAGAAGTCATTGCTGATGTAACTACGTGATCGAGATAATGATGTGTTTGATTAACATAGCCTAATCCCTCCATTGCTTCTGGTTGGTTTTCATTTTCTTTGACAACCATTAGATGAATAGTTTTGGGGCGTTTATGTTTTTCTAGGTTTGGTCTTTGCTTCATGGAAGGATATTCACGCGCAAGCTGATCTATTTTGGCAATGAATTTATCATCCATTGAAATATCTAGAGAGTCTCTGCTAATAGTTTCAATGTCATAATCTGCTCTGATTAAAGCTCTATAATCTTGATTAATTCGGGAATTTAGAAATTTTGCAACTTGTGTGTGACCTTGATTGAGGCTCAAGCTGGTATCACCATGAATAAAGAATTTACCGCTTTGAGTTAAAGTTGGTCGAGTAGCCATAGGTTATTTAGTTTAGCAGATTCTCTTGATTTAGAGAGGTTGATTCAAGATAATTCTAGCTTTTTGGTAATCCTCAACAGTATCAATACCAATTGGTGCTGACTTTACTTCAAGCATTTTGATTTTGATGCCGTTATCAAGTGCGCGTAGTTGTTCGAGTTTTTCGGTTTTTTCTAATTCGCTTTGAGCTAGATTTGCAAGTTGTAGTAGAGTGTCGCGGGTGTAGGCGTAAAGTCCTATATGTTTCTTGGCATTAGTTTGTTTTTGGTCTCGATCAAAAGGAATCACAGCTCTCGAAAAATACATTGCATCATTATTAGCATTAGTAACAACTTTGACATTATTCGGATTGTTAATTTCATCTGGATCGCTAATGCAATGATAGAGACTGGTCATCTGACAGAGCGGATCGTGCAAGAAAGGCTCAATCGCTTTATCGATATCATCTGGGTTAATCATCGGCTCATCACCTTGAACATTAACAATGATTTGCCAGTCTTGGTTTTGCTCAGCTAATTCAGCGATCCTGTCAGTGCCTGACTTGTGATCAAGTGAAGTCATAAAAACCTCGGCACCAAAACTGCGTGCGTGATCAAAAATCCGCTGGTCATCAGTTGCAATAATGACCTTAGGGTATTCTATGGGTATGTCACTGTTGTCTTCATTCGCGGAACACATGCTTTGCATGGTTCCGACCTTTTTTTTGTCGGCATCACTAGCCAAACTTTGTTTTGCAGGATTCCTCGTCAAGTATTTTGCTTTGCAAGTTTGCTCGTAGGTTCTTTGCAGTACACTCTTACCAGCTAGGTCAAGCAAAAGCTTGCACTCAAGGCGAGTGCTAGCATAGCGGGCTGGGATGATGGCGACTACTTGCATCTGAATTTATATTCTACCATTCTAGCTTCACCTTTCTTTTGGAGAACTTTGGATTCAAGTCCTTGTTTGAGGTCTCTACTAGCTGTTGCTGTTGAGATGTCTCTCAATATTGCCATGTAGTCTTTGCGCGAGAACCATTGACCAGCAAAAGCTTGTTGAGCTTGTATGAGTCTTGATTGAGCGTTAAGGTCTTGCGGGCGAGTACTAGAATAGGTCTCGGCGAGTGCTTCAAGAATGATCTCAAGCATAAACTCTATAAATAGAGTCGAATGAGCTTCTTTGTCACAAGACTCAAGTACGGCATAATACTGCTTTTGTTTGAGTTTGATTAGTGATTCTATTGGTACAAATTCAAAGATTTCACTATAGTTGTAGAGAATCACGGTCTGCCATAGCCTACCAAGCCTACCGTTGCCATCAATAAAAGGATGAATAAATTCAAGTTCATAATGGACTACAGAGCTTTTGATCAAAAGATGATCAGGACTTTTTTTGAGGTATTCAAAAAGCTCAGTCATTAATTTATCAAGCATCTTGGGTTGTGGCGCTACATGAGTGACTTTGGAGCCTTTCATTATGCCGACATTAGTGGTTCTGATTTTACCTGGATCACTTATCAAACTATGCATTAAATATTTATGTGCCTTCAATAATGACTTGATTGAATTAAATTTATAATTAGGAATTTCTTTGTAGGCTTGAATTGCGTTTTGTACTTCCTTTATGTCCTTGATAGGACCAAGCACCGTTTGCTCATCAATCACTGCAGAGACTTGTTCAATACTAAGTGAGTTACCCTCAATAGCTAGTGAACCATGAATAGTTTTGATACGGTTTTTTTTTCGAAGTTCAGGGCTATTGTTGCTGAGATGTTCAGCTTTGATTTTGCCAATGATTTCTGAGATCTCTGCAATGAGATTAGTTGTTTTGCTGGTGATTTGGTAAGGCGGTTGATGCATGATAGTATCAAATGATACTATCATCATACCACTTGTGTCTCAAAACCTACTGTTTTCAAGCACTTTATCAGCACCATAAAACTCGTCAACAGGGATTTTTTCTATTAATGAGAAGAGCATCTTGCGTAGCTTATCGATGTTCTGTCCAAAGACTTCCATTACAGCACCGTGGCTCACTGGCTCAGTGCCGGTGTGCACGCCAGAGTCGTAGTCTGTGATTAGTGAAATATTAACGCAAGCCATGCCAGCTTCGCGCACTAGGTGAGCTTCTGGGTATTGAGTCATATTGATTATTTGCCAGCCCATTTTGTGAAACCACTCTGACTCTGCTTTTGATGAGAAGCGCGGTCCGTTGATTACCACGATAGTACCGCCGTCATGCACTGTGATATTGTTTTCGCGCGCCGCTTCAACAGCAAGTTTGCGTAACTCAGGCGTATAAGGTTCTGCTGGACTTACGTGCGTGGTGATTGGTCCATCAAAAAAAGTATCTTTGCGCCCAGAAGTTCTATCAACCCATTGATCGGCAATTGCAAAATCTCCTGGTTTGTAATTCGTTTGCAGGGAGCCAGCGGCGCAAGGGCAGATGACCGACGAGCAACCGAGTTCTTTGAGTGCCCAGACGTTGGCCCTGTAATTAATTTTGTGAGGTGGAATTCTGTGCTCGCGCTGGTGTCGTGGCAGGAATGCAATCTTTTTGCCAGCATGTTCGCCAATAAAGACCGAGTCAGAAGGCGCGCCATAAGGTGTTTCAACTGTGACTTCCTTAACATTATCCAGGAATGCGTAAAGACCGGATCCGCCAAAAATACCTATATCTGCTTGTTTTTTTCTTGTCATCTGGACAATTCTATCATTATTAACGCCGGGTGGTAACAACGTAACGTTCGTTACGTTGTTACCACCCGGCGTTACTTTCGTAACGCTTTGCGCAAAAGCGAAGATTTTTGGGTAGGGCTTGCATTTGGAGGACTAAAGTTAATATAATTAACTCTTATGAGAAATTACGAATTATTTTTGATACTGGAAGCCAAAAAAGACGAAGCAGCAGCTCAAAAAATCATTAGAGATGTTGAAGCTGTGCTTAGTAAATATGGTGCCAAGGTGACTAAATCACATCAAGGTCAAAGCTTTAGGCTTGCTTATCAAATCAACAAGAGACGTGAAACATTTCAGATTATTCTTGAGATCGCATCTGAGCCAAGTCAAATTGCTGAAATTAAACGTAGTCTTGGTTTAGTTAACCAAGTTCTTAGGTTTAGTCTCTTGACTATGCCAGCTGTAAAACAAGCTGCGTAATTTCCATTGCAGATTGACCAAGATACTTGGCATTCTGACCAACTTAAAGATTCAAAAGGAGTAATAAATGTCTTTATCACAAGCAACTCTCTCAGGTACTGTTAAAAAAAACGCTGAGCAAAAAACTACAACAAACGGAAATACCGTGACCAGTTTCACTATGGACGTGTTACGTTACGACAGCAGAGCGAAAGAAGAAAAATCATATCCAGTGAGAGTCAACCTTTGGGGTGACAACTTCGCTGATCTTGCAGCTCAACTTACTACTGGTGTAAGAGTTATCGTCAGTGGCAGATTACAAATTGATCAATTCAATAGTAACGATGGCAAACTTGTTAGATTGCTTACTATTGAAGCTTCAAGAGTTGCACTGGCAAATAAAATTGCATCAGCTGGAGCAGCTCAAACGATGAGCTCACACGATCCTTACTCAGAGCCAGAACTTAGTATGGCTGGTTCAGAGATGGATGCTGCTAGCGAAGAAGTTCCTTTTTAAGCACCTTGGGGTCTAATTCCCGGCAGCTCTGCAAAGGTCATTAATAGACTTCCTGCGAAAGTTGGAATTATCCTAAAAGCAACACGCAACACGCAACATGCGTTGCGGTTGCTATCTTTTTTCAAGCGACATCACTAGCAAAACGTAGTTTTGCAGGATGTCTAATATCCCGAAACTAAGAAAACAGATTCATCTCTATGAATGCGTTTTTGTAATGATTTTCGTTGCTTGATACTTTCTTTTTTAGAAACTGAATAACTAACAGCAGCTCCGGCATGTTGCATTTTGAGACCTATGGCTGTTTCTCCTAGTTTGTGTAATGAAATTCTGGAAAGATAGGTGGCTCTGAGATTTTCTTTGTCTTCAGAGTATTGATCGATGTCAGCTTCAAGTTTGTTGTTATTTACTTCAAAATGGATATCGGAAGCAGAAAGAACAAAAGCAGAAATGAATAATCCAGAGACTAAGATGATTATAAGTTTTTTTCTGTGTTCAATCATACTTCGTTTATTTTACCGTATCCTTGCGAGCTTGAGTCTGTCTTTGCAATGCTATGACAATGGTTATATAACCCTTGCCAAACGTAGTTTGGCACTTCTTGAGCGCGGGTTTTGGGAGATTTCCTCTTCTGTTGCAATGATTGGTTTTTTGCAAAGTAGTTCTAGCTTGTCTTCAGAGACATATTTCTTGAAGGCATTTTTGACAATTCTATCTTCAAGTGAATGAAAAGAAATAATCGCTAGTACTGCGCCTGGCTGCAAAACATCAAAATCAAGTTCTAGAAATTCTTCGAGCACTTCAAGCTCTTTATTAACTTCAATACGCAATGCTTGAAAAGTTTTTGTTGCTGGATGAATCCTAAATGTTTTGCCGTTAGAGCCGCGAGCATAAATGATTTTGATTAGCTCAGCGAGTTTTTCACTAGTGTCAAATGGACGATATTTGATTATTGCTGCTGCTATCTGTCTTGATTTGCGCTCTTCACCATATCTAAAGATGATATCGGCAAGATCTTTTTCATTATATTGGTTGACGATGTCTTTGGCAGAAAATTCTAGTCCTTGATCCATGCGCATATCAAGATCACTATTATATTTGAAACTAAAGCCGCGGTGCGGGTCGTCAAGCTGGATAGAGCTCAGTCCGAGATCAAGTAAAATGCCGCCGTTGATTTTGATCTTGTTTGTTTTGCAGTAAGACCAAATGTTTTTGAAGTTGCTGTGAATTAGGCTCCACCTGTCTTCGCTTTCGTTACGACGGGGCAAGGCTTCGTTACAATTAATCCGTCTTCGCTCCGCTTCGACGCGATCTACGACTTCTTTATCCTGATCAAAGGAGTACAAGTGCTTCGGCTTAGCTGCAAGTATCATTCGTGAATGTCCAGCGCCGCCAGTAGTACCATCGACATAGATTTTGCCAGGTTCTATAGCCAAGGCTTCGATGATTTCACTTGCAAGTACAGGGATGTGAGTAATCATTTAAATATTGAGTTTCCGTACTTCCGCTTCAATGCGCTTCTTGACTTGGTCCCAGCTTACTTCTTTGATGAGTTGAACATTCTCCAGGTCATTGTTTTCTACATCAGCAAAATAGACTAGGCTTCTGATGTAGTGGTACATATCCTTGTCAGGGAATTTGATTGCACAAAAATTGAGAATCTCACTAAGTTGATATTCCTCAAAAAGAAAATATAAATCATAAAAATCCTTCTTGCTACTTCTGGTGCCGATTGCAGTAATCTTCATTGCAGCAATGTCTTTTGGAGAAGCAAGTCTGATACCATCGATTTCTTTAAGAGCTTCAATTGGATCATAAGGATATTCGACAATGTCGATTTTGATATTATTGATAAATATTTGATATATTGGTGGGTCTTTGCGTTTTTCTTCTACTGTTTCGAAATGATATTTTGCTCGAGAAGCAAAATCAGCAAAGTTGAATTTACTGTTACCAAAAAAATCTAAATCTACTGATATCCTATGACCAAGCTGTAGTGACAAAGCAGTACCGCCCACTAAGTGAAAGTCCTTGAGTTCTTCTAGAGTCATTAGCTCTTTTAGGAGGGCCAGAGTTCTTTGGTCAACTGTTTCCGTTCGTAACATTTAAACTGCTCCTGGGGTATATCGAAATAAAATGACATAAAGCGAAGGGTGACATTGTCTAAGTAAACAGCATTAAGACTAGCTTCTTTGATTTTGCCAAGTCCATAATATCTCTTGAGTTCCTTCCAGTCCTTGCTATTGCCTGAACTAAGAACCCTCTCAATTACATATTTGGAATGCTTGTCATAATCTATTTTGGCTGGGTCTACGTCCCAGAACAAGCTCTTGTAGAAATCAGGCTTTGCCTTGCTCATATATACATATTATACCACGATTTTGCTATAATCACTAGTCTATGACTAAAAAAGCACTAGTATCAGTATCCGATAAAACAGGATTGGAGCAGCTTTTGGTTTCATTTCGTGAGCAGGGTTATCAAATTGTTAGCACTGGTGGTACTGCTAAATATATTAGAGAAGCTGGTTTTGAGGTGCAGGAAGTTGCTCAGCTCACTTCTTTCCCTGAGATGCTCGGTGGTAGAGTCAAGACGCTTCACCCTAAAGTCCTTGCTGGAATTCTGGCAAGACGCGATCAGGTGCAGGATTTGCAAGACTTGGCTGATAACAATATCGAAGAAATTGATCTGGTTGTTGTTAATTTATATCCTTTTGCTGAAGTGATTCAACGTGAGAATTTAGTCTACGCTGACGCTATTGAAAATATCGACATTGGTGGTCCGACTCTCTTGAGATCAGCAGCGAAGAATTATCAATCAATTACAGTACTCTCTGATTCTAGTCAGTATGCTGAATATATTGAAGTCACAAAGGCTCAGGATCCTGTTGCTTTATTTGCTTTGCGTGAAAGACTGGCTCTTGCTGTCTTTGAGCACACCGCTAGTTATGATAAATTAATCGCTCAGTTCTTGAAGTCAAGAGCTGATGAGTTAAATTCAGTTAGTCTTGATGAAGAATCTAAACTACCTGAGACTTTTAGTTTGGAGCTTGAGCTTAAGTCGAAATTGAGATACGGAGAGAACCCGCATCAACAGGCGGGTCTTTATGTCGACAAAAACTCACCAGCCTCTGCGCTTGCCGCTGCCAAACAACTTCATGGCAAAGAGATTAGCTACAATAACTATCTTGATTTGCAAGCGGCTTGGAACATAGTCTCTGAGTATGATGAGACCATTCCTTGCGTTGCAATTATTAAACACAATAATCCTTGTGGTGTTGCAATTGCGCCTAATGTCGCGCTGGCTTATATTGATGCACTTAGCTGTGATCCTGTCTCGGCTTTTGGTAGTATTATCGCTGCTAATAAAGAAGTTGATTTGGCTGCAGCTAATGAAATGGTTGAACTGTTTGTCGAGGCAATTATTGCTCCTGGTTTTGCTGCAGACGCTCTTGAAATACTTCAAACTAAAAAGAATTTGCGTTTACTAGAAATCACCCCAGAAACAAGTGCTAAGAATAAACTGAATATCAAACGTATTGATGGCGGTTATTTGCTTCAAGAAAATAATGAATTCTTGCATGATACGGAGAAATTAGAAACAGTAACTAAGACTCAAATTGATGAGAGTCAATGGGTTGATTTAATGCTTGCATGGAAAGTTGTTAAGCATGTCAAATCAAATGCGATTGTTGCTGTCAAAAATGGTAAGACAATTGGTATTGGTTGCGGTCAGTCCAATAGAGTGAAATCCGTTGCTGATGCACTTTCTAGTACTGATATGGAAACTCGAGGAGCAGTGCTTGCTTCTGATGCTTTTTTTCCTTTTGCTGACAATATTGCAATTTGTGCACAAAACCATATCGCAGCAATTATTCAACCAGGTGGTTCTATTCGTGATCAAGAAGTGATAGATGCTTGTGATGAAGCTGGTATTGCTATGGTGTTTACTAAGACAAGACATTTTCTACATTAGACTTGTTCTGAAAGTCGAAATTCTCTAGATTCAGGTTTTTGGTTTAACAATAATCCAAAGATTAACTCATTGATCTAATTGCTTCAGTTAAATTTGCCTTCGAAAAATCTTTAGAATTGCGAGTCTGATAGCTTATCAGATCGTTTTTGCCAGTTTTGTTTTTGCTGATTAAACTACTTAGGCTACTAATATTGTCTTGATTATTGGTGTAAGCAGGTGCTTTGCTAGTAAAGTTGTTCTTAATAAATTGAGAAAAGAAATTTTGATTCTCTTGAGTTTTTCTTTCCTCTCTGAGGCTAAGACTGGCGCTGATTTGATAAACCTCAATGCCATTGGCACGTTCGTCGATATCACTGAGCTGATTGCTATATTTCTCAAGCAGGCTCTGTTTTTCCTGACCCTCAATGAGTCTATAGTTAGTTGTGTTATTTAGCTCCATGTCTTGCTATGTGACTAATCAAAGCAAATCTGCCTTAAGGTAGGGTTAATAAAACTCGAAGCTGAGCGAATTATTATTCTCAACTTAAGGGACTAGGGGTTATTGCTCATAGGTGCTCTGCTTGAAAAGCTTCCAGATATGAGTGTAATCAAGTAGAACTAAGCCACTGCAAAACTATATTCTTCCGGACTCAATCCGGTAAATTTGAGTGTTGAATAATTGGCTGACCAATCGATTTTGCTAATTGAAGCTACTGGTATATCGATGCGAAAGAAGTTTTCTACAGGTATATTCAGTGCGTTGATAATGATTGCTCTAATGACTCCAGCGTGAGTGGTGAGGACGATTCGGTTACCTGTTTCGTAGTTACTCAGAATGTCAGTCATTGCTCTATCGATTCTGGCAACAAATTCTTTGACATTTTCACCATTGGGAGCAGCGTAGTTGATTGGATCCTTGGACCACTTCTCCCATTGCTTTTGGTTCTGATCTCTAATTTCCCAATAAGTCTTGCCTTCCCAGTCGCCTTCTTTTTTTTCGACTAGTCCACTGTGTTTGTAGTAAGTTGGTTGCATAACTGCCTTGGCAATTGCATCAGCTGTTTGCACCGCACGAAGTAATGGGCTAGAAAAAATAGAATCAATTTGGATATCGTAAAACCAAGAAGCGACCATGTCGACTTGCTCCAGCCCCTCTGCAGTAAGTCCAATGTCACTATTGCCACATACTCTGCCTTTCTCTGTGGCACTTGTTTCACCGTGTCTTACTAAATATATTTGTTTTACTTGTTCAGTTGAGTCAAGTAGGTCTACCATGCTTCTAATTATATCCTATGCTTGTTTTGCCTTGAGCAAAACAGATGAAACTAGCGCTGTTACTGGGATTGCCAGGACTAGCCCGATGCTACCTACTGTTGCTGATGTTAGTTCAGTTGCAATTATTTCCATATTGATCAAACGGATGCCTGATTCGCTATAAAGCAAAAGGAAGAGTGGAATCGAGGCGCCAGTATAAGCAAGGATGAGAGTATTGACCATTGTGCCCATGATATCTTTGCCGACATTCATGGTATGTGCGAATAATTCTCGTTTGGTTTGATGAGGATTGGCTTCATAAATCTCTTGTGCTGAACTTGCAATAGAAATTGATACGTCCATTGATGCTCCAAGACTTGCAATAATGATTCCTGCTGCAAGTATCCCTTGAAAATCAAGATTGATAGCATGTAGATTGGCAAGTAGTATATGAGCTTCGGTTCTAGCAAGTCCGCTCAATGGCGCTATGTTAATTACAATCATGGCAATTAAGCCAGCAATCGCTACCCCGCCAGTGGTGCCGATTGTCGCTGCTAAAGATTTTTTGGTCCAGCCAGCGACCAGTAGCATAGTAGTGGCAGTAGCAAAAGCAGAGAGTGCAACTGCTAGGCTGATTGGATTGAGCCCGGCTTTGATTCCCGGAATTAAGAAATAAGTTATCGCAAGTCCTGTCAGGATCAGTGAGATGATGGCTTTGAAACCGCGGCTGCCACCGAGCAATATGACTAAAACCATAAAGGCAAATATCAAAGCAAGGATAACAGGTTCTCGATAGTAGTCGGTAAGGTAGACCTCACCATCTTCTTCAATTGAAGCTAAATATTGCTTGCCCGCCTTGGCTGTAATGGCGTAGGCTTGGTTATCTGGGATTGTGTTGGTGATAAGTAATTCTTGATCATCACTAGGAATTTTGATTTTGACACTTTGTTGTGAATAACCAAGCAGGTCGTTTTTAGCCGGTTCTGAAGCTTCAATAACCTTGATGATGCGTAGATCAAAATCGTCAGCAGCCTTAATTGCTTGGCTTAAGCCAAGGAGAATAAAAAGAGATAATAAGAGCTTTTTCATTGTTTGACCTAGTCCAAATGAGCTAGGTCTCATCATTATACTCGTTATTTTCAGCTTTTTGTATTGTTAATTATCAGGGTTTTGAGGGGTCTATAGTCTCTAATGGCTAAAACAAAAAGCTCAATTAACACATGGAGTAAGCGCATGAAAGTTGCGGCCCTGTTAGTCTTGATTGACAATGATGCAGCAGCTGGTGTTCTTCGAAGTTTTAATGATGATCATGAAGTGATTGCACTTGCTAAAGAAATTTCTATGGTTGGTACTGTAAATGAGAATGATCAAGAGATTTTATTAAATGAGATGTATGAAGTTTTGCAAATCCAAAAAGGTGTTGCCAGTGGAAGCTTAGATATTGCCGAAAATATGTTGGTTCAGGCTTATGGTCAAGATGGTGCTAATGACATTATCGACAAGATGACAAATACGATTCAAAGAGTACCGTTTGAGTTTTTGAGAATTATACATCCTGCAGAAATTGCTACAACAATTCAACATGAGCATGTACAAGTAGTTTCTTTATTATTGTCACATTTAAAAATTGAAAAAGCAGCACAAGTATTACAAAATCTCCCGGATGCTATTCGCTCAGATGTTGCAATCCGCCTTGCCAAGATGGATAGAACTAATCCAGAAGTACTTTCTGTGGTGGAAAGGATTCTAGAGAGAAGATTTGCTGGTATCATGTCACAAAATGAAATTGTAAATTCAGTTGGTGGTGTTGAAGCACTTGCTGAGATCCTCAACAGGGTTGATAGAAATACAGAGAAAAGAATTCTGGAAGATCTTGAAGGAATTGATCAGGCGCTTGCTACTGATATTCGTAACTTGATGTTTGTATTTGAAGATATCTTCAGACTTGATGATAAATCTGTTCAACGTTTATTACGTGAGATTGATGTTAAAGATCTTGGACTTGCACTCAAGGGTGCTAATGACGACTTACGTGATACTTTCTTCCGTAATATGTCTCAGAAAGCTGGAAAATTATTGCAAGATGATATTGAAATGATGGGCCCTGTCTTAATGAGAGATGTTTCTGAGGTTCAAACCAAGGTTGTTGGTGTTGTAAGAGCACTTGAGCAAGCAGGTGAAATCATTATTCTTGGTAATAGTGAAGAAGATATGTTCATTGAGTAAATCGTCTTTACATCAATTCGATTTTTAAAGATATTTAGTAATTCGGCTTTGTAAATGAGTTACTATGTTATTTCATATCCAATTGACTTACTTCGGTAGATCAAGCGGGCTTGTGTTCAGACTGAGAATTGAATGGGGATTCAAAACAGCAAACTAACAATTTAGGCTTAGCTAGCAGGAACCGTAGGTTCCACATAAAGCGAAGCGTAACCAGGCATCTTTGAAGATGTCGCAACCGTTCAAAAGCTTTGCTTTTGAATATATGGGTAGGTGTCCGAGTGGCTAAAGGAGGCAGACTGTAAATCTGCTCACGCAAGTGTACGCTGGTTCGAATCCAGCCCTGCCCACCATATAAAAAGAAGCTCCTTTAAAGGAGCTTCTTTTTTTTACAATACTTCTTCAGGAGCCTCAGTAAGAGTTTCATCAGGGGTCTCAGTAAGAGTTTCATCAGGAGTCTCAGTAAGCACTTCGTCCTCAGCACTAAAATCTCTCTCAAGCAAAGCATCATATTTCTCTAAAGGAATCAATTTGCTTTGAGTTAAAATAGAACGGCTAATAAATTCTAGGCAATATCTCATGAAGTCGGTACAGCCCAAGCCTTCTGTATGCTGACTTATTTTAATTGCACCAACAGTAGATCTCGCTTCACGACTCTGGTTTAAAATGCTTTCATAGTATTCGTAGATTTCTTTTTTCTCTTCGTGGCTGATTGCTCCCATATTGAGCGCTGCTCTAAAAGTTGTGCCCTTATTGAGTAGCTCGGCGATTTCAGGGAAATTTGTTTCAAGTTCTACTATTTCTTTGTCGAGGGCTATGACTGTTTTGGTGCCTTGGTCTTTACTATGTCTTTTGATGAAATCAAGTACGTTTGTGGCAAGTTCATTGTCTGGTTGTTTGGCAAGAGTTTTCAGGAAGTCAAAACCATTGTAATAATAAAGAAGTTTGGGATTCTCGTTATCTACTAGTTTGTTTATCTCGACAACTTTGTCAGGCGAGAGCATCAATAGCGCAGCATTGATACACATGGTTCTACCACCTTTGTCTCTACTGTATTCTTTAGCCATTAATAATTTATCGAGGGCTGAGCTGCCGGTAATAACTTTGAGGCTTGAAAGCTCAACTTCAACTGCTTCATGAAATTTTTTATAGTGTTCTGCTACGAATCTATAAAGCTTGAAGCTTTTTTCATTCTCTATAAAACTAAAAACAGCTTTGGGGTTGATTGATACTGATTTGGTAAATTTTTGAAATTCTTTTTCAGCAGCTATAGTACTTTGTTCTTGATCATTGATTGCATAACTAAAGATCAGAGCCTCTTCTAGTAGCTCGCGTGCTTCCTGAGCTAGATTCATGTAAATGGCAAAAAGCCAATCATGATTCATTGTGAATTTCTTATCCTTGGCTTTGTTAGCAATACTTGTGGCAACAATTGGTGCTAGGACATTATCAGTAGAGAATTGATATATTGTTTTCCATGCTAATTCAGTTGCTGCTGCATTACTAGTTGAATCTAGATAGCGTTCTAAACAAACAGTGAGCATTTCTTCATGCTGAGCAGGGTCATCTGAAGTGAAGGTGTCAATGAGTTCGTGTAAATATTTCAAGTAGACTGCTTCATCACCACAACCCTCTAAAAGATTAAGAGTTTGGATCTTTAGGTCCGGTGAGTTTTTGGGATCAAAGGCGATGGTTCTATAGAACTGTGCAAGCTCTGTTTTATTGTTCATTAAAGCAACGGCGTCTACTAGATATCTTCTAAAACGATGATCTTCTGGTCCATCGCCTGTTTCTGAAAACTCTGTCATCAAGATGGATTGCCCTTTGTCTGGATCGATATTCATTAAACCAAGAGAGCCTTTCTCATAACAAACAGTTGTCGCTTTATGGTCGAGCCATTTAGTCCTGCAATTGAGTATGAGGTTTTTTAAGACATCAAAACTATCTTCATGTTTAAACATCAGTAGTGCTTTAATTATTTCTTGAGCTGCCATACCAGTACCTTGCGGTGCTGCTGCTAGATACTTCTTGATCCGCATATAAGCTTTGTCTTGAATTGCAGGTTTTGTTGTTTGTAACCATTTAAACCATTCTTCAGTTGAAGCGTGATCATATTTATAAAATACCGAATATAATATCTTGGTTTTGGGATCAGCAAACAGTATTTTGATATTTTGTACTAATGTATCTTCAATAAATTCTATTACTTCAGCATAAAATCTGAAAGCATAAAATAGCACTGCCGCTATCAGGATTGCAGCTGCAATTAATCTAAGGACTTCACTTGACAAGTGAGAATTTCTCCTTTGTTTTACCCATCTATTTGATATATTCCACTATCGAAGTGCTTATAAACTTGTGGATTTCTCATAGACGACGTCAGTTATTAGTAGCTAGAAGTCTAAGCTAGTTTTGTGTTGTATATGTAAATAGACCTGTTTTGAAACAGGTCGCTTAAAAACCCCTAGTTTCGCAAGATGTCTAATAGCATCTAAGACTTGCTTTTGTTTGTTACTGTTGTTATTGTCGTTAGCTTTGGTATTGCCCAATAATGCTTTGAACATGAAATCTCCCCCACTAAATGTTTACTTGTTAGACCTGATTACGCTCATGTTTCGCTTTGGCAACAGGTCTATTGACTACATTCCACGTAATCGGTATTTTGGAGGAATATCACCTCCACCAAATGTTGTATCTTCAACAATTATTGAAAATATAAGACTATCTCAGGTCATCACCTGTTTCTGATTGAGATTACCGGGTTTGATTAGTAAATTATTAATTTTGTGCAAGTTCTAAGTTGGAGGCAAGCTTCTTTAGGTCTTCTACTTTATCTAGCTGCTCCCAAGGTAAATTGAGCTCTGGACGACCAAAATGGCCGTAGGCAGCAAGGTCTTGGTAAAATCTGCCGTTATGAAGTTTAGGTTGCTCACGTAATTTGAAATTCTTGATGATTGAATAAGGTCTAAAATCAAAGACTTGTTTGACAAGTTCCGTAATTTGCTGATCATCAAGTTTGCCAGTGCCGAAAGTCTCGACGTGAATGCTAGTTGGATGAGCAACTCCAATTGCATAAGAGACTTGGATCTCACACTTGGTGGCAAGTCCGGCGGCCACTATATTTTTAGCAGCGTGGCGCGCAGCATAAGCCGCTGATCTATCTACCTTGGTTGGGTCTTTCCCTGAGAAAGCACCACCACCGTGACGAGCATATCCACCGTAAGTGTCGACAATAATTTTGCGACCAGTAAGACCAGCATCACCCTGAGGCCCGCCCGTTACGAAACGCCCTGATGGATTGAAAAAATACTTGGTGTTTTGGTCTGGTTTAAGATCAAAGTTTTTAAAGACTGGATCAACAACTTTGGCTTTAAGGTCTTGAGCAATGATTGCTTGGATTTTGTCATTGTCACTTTCTCCATTACAGATGGGATCGTGTTGTGTCGAAAGCAAGATAGTCTCAATTCTAGTTGCTTTGTCATCTTCATATTCAAGTGTGACTTGTGCTTTGGCATCAGG
>JAQCFG010000039.1 GCA_027618255.1 Cyanobacteriota bacterium | reverse complement strand
TCACTACATCAAAGACCAGTTCCAAATCCTAAGAGCTGGCGCTTCGATGGCAGGCAAGGATTATGGACCGAGACTTGTAACCAAGTCAGGGAATGGGGATTTGGAAATGGGCAATAGGCAACTAACGATTGCCGTGCCAGGTAAATTCACCAGTGCGTTTCTAGTCTTGCAAAAATATTTAGAACTAAATCAGCCAAAACTTAAACCACAATATCAATTTTGTTCATATAACGAAGTCTTTGACTTACTAGAATCTAATCAAGTAGACGCTTCGCTTTTGATACACGAGTCTCAACTCAAATACCAAGAACATGATTGCAAACTAATTATAGATCTTGGCAAGTGGTGGTTTGAAAAATATCAATTGCAAATGCCACTTGGTTGCAACGTAATCAACCGTGACCTCGGTGAAGAAACTATCCAAGCAATTGATTCAATACTTCAAGAATCAATTCAATGGGGACTCGATAACTTTGAAGAAGTACTAGAATACTCACGTAACTTTGCTAATAATAATCTCGATGATAATGCAGCAGCAAAATATATCAATATGTACGTAAACCAATCTACAGTTGCTCTTACAGAAGATGATTTAAAATCAATTGATATATTATTGTCTTATAAAAGTTAAGATACAAGAATTGGATCTGCTAGTTTTGCTTGTGACGGAATCTTTTCTGCTGTTAGATCCCCTTTTAAAGCTGATTCATCCAACTGAACAACTAAACTATCAATAATTTCTGCTGTTGGTTTATTTCTATAGATTTCAATTTCAGACATTACTCTATCATGATTAGCATGTTCACCAGTTAGCTCTTCAGTCATAGCCTCAAAAATTTGATAAGCCTGAGCATCACTAACAAGTTTGAGCATTGCTTTAGACATTTCAATTTTGGCTTCTAGTCCAGTATGCCCCAAACTATCAATCTCAGCTTTTGCATCTTTTAAAGCATCAATTTGTTCTGGCTCAAGAATAGTATTCATTAATTCCGATACAGATTCTACTTCAGGTCTGTTACTTAAGTAATCAATAAAATTGTCAACATCTTGCGGCTGAGCTTTTTGTGCCAGCAACCAACCTTCATGTCTTGCATTTGTTCTAGGTTCAATTTTTGGTAAAACCACTCGTCCATTTGTTAAAACTGTTTGATCTGCTTCAGGACGAACTCTACTAACCGTATTTGCTACCATATGGGCAATGTTAACACTTGTCTTGAAAGCTCTCAAGCAATTATAATTAAAAATGCTTAAGCTTGCTGCAGCGATTTAAAATAATCAATACTCATAGCAAGTCCTTGTTCTAGTTCAATCTTAGGTTGCCAGTCAAGTAACTGCTTGGCTCTTGTAATATCAGGCTTGCGTCGCTTAGGATCATCCTCTGTTAATGGCGCAAATATCAACCCTGAATCAGATGAAACAATTTTCTTGATCTTGTCAGCCAGTTCAAGCATAGTAAATTCATGAGGATTACCAAGGTTGACAGGCTCATGGAAATCTACTGACATCAAGCGCACAATTCCTTCAATCAAATCATCGACATACTGAAAACTACGAGTCTGTAAGCCATCACCAAATACGGTTATGTCTTTACCTGCAAGTGCCTGGGATAAGAAACTACAAACAACTCTACCGTCATCTACTCTCATGCGCGGACCGTAAGTATTAAAGATACGAATAATTCTGGTGTCGATATTATGCTCTCGATAATAAGCCATAGTGATGGCTTCAGCAAAACGTTTGGACTCATCATAAACGGCACGAGGTCCAATTGGATTTACATTGCCAAAATAGCTTTCTGGTTGCGGATGCACTAAAGGGTCACCATAAACCTCAGAGGTACTAGCCAAAAAGAATTTGGCGTTTTTTTCACGAGCCAAACCAAGAGCGTTGTGGGTGCCCAATGAACCTACCTTGAGAATTGGAATAGCAAGTTTTTTGAAATCAACTGGAGAAGCTGGACTAGCAAAATGCATAACCCAATCAAGCTCTTCTTCAATTGATATAAACTCAGAAACATTGTGATTAATAAACTTGAATCCAGGCACTTTAAGTAAGTGCTCAATATTGGCTGTTCTTCCCGTAACTAAATTATCAAGCACAATGATCTTGTTGCCATCTTTAATAAGACGATCAGCAAGATGTGATCCAATGAAACCCGCACCACCAGTGATTAGGATGGTTTTGTTCATGCTCTTCCCATTCCAATATAGGTAAAACCTAGCTCTCTCATCTTTGATGGTGAGTATTGATTACGTCCATCGATAAAGAGATTACCGTTCATTCTAGCAAGAAGGTCTTTCATATCAAGATCAAGGTATTCTTGCCACTCAGTCACAAGGATCAAAGCATCAAGTCCCTCGGCAAGCTCACATGCATTATTGACATAACTAAGCTCGAAACCTGGATTTTGTACTTTGCAATTCTCTATTGCGATAGGATCGGTTGCTACAACTCTTGCCCCAAGCTTGATTAAGGCTGCTGCAATATCAAGAGCCGGCGCATCACGTAGATCATCTGTATTTGGTTTAAAAGCGATTCCCAGTAATCCGATTTTTTTGCCTTTGATGATTTTCAAATGCTCTTGCAAGCGTTTGATTACCAAATCACGCTGGGCATAGTTTATCTTTTTGGTTGCTTTGAGCATCTCAGGATTGTAATTATATTCTTCAGCAATCTTGATCAAAGCATCTACATCCTTGCCAAAACAACTACCGCCCCAGCCAATTCCAGCATTTAAGAAACGATGACCAATACGCTCATCACTACCAATACCTTTCATGACTTCAAGAACATCTGCTCCAACAAGATCACAGATATTGGCCATTTGATTAGCAAAACTAATTTTGCTGGCAAGGAAAGCATTAGCACTATATTTAATCATTTCAGCGCTGGTGATATCAGTAGAAATCACTTCTACTTTGCCAAAATTCTCTGGTCTCGGACAAAAATCTAGCGCTTCAAATTCTTGTTCACTTAAAACACGATAAAGTCCTTTGAGTTTATTTGCAACTTCTTGATTATCAGAACCAACAACTATTCTATCAGGATATAAAGTATCAGCAATCGCAGAACCTTCTCTCAAAAACTCAGGATTGGAAGCAACTGAAAAATCAAGCTTGGTTAAAGTACTTGTATGTTTACTGGCATCAGTAGCACGTAGAGCAATTCCATTCTCAACAAGCATTGCAACCCAATTACCAGAACCAACAGGGACAGTTGACTTATTGATTACAATAGCTCCATCTTGCATATATCTACCGATAGTTTCAGCAGCAGATTTAAGGTATTCAAGATTGGGCTCACCGTTAGCTTGAGGAGGGGTTCCAACAGCAATAAATATAAACTCACCGTGTGAGATCACTTCGCACGCATCAGTAGAAAAAATCGGATATTTGTTTTTTGCTTTGCAAGCGATTAATAATTCTTCTAAATGAGGTTCATAAATCGGTACTTTACCTTGTTTAAGGTCTTCGATTCTTTTTTCATTGATATCTAGGCAAGCTACATCATGTCCAAGGAACGCAAAACACGTCGCTGTTACTAAACCTACATAGCCTGTGCCTATTACACTTACACGCATAGAGCATAATATATCACAGAATTGGGAGCTGGGGCTGAGTTACAAGCTCCTAAACCGTCGTTATCCAATGAAATTCATGCTTCTGATGTTCACGCCGTTTTGTTGGTTTTTCTTAATAACTGTAGTTTGTGGCTTAGCTACCATTTTGTGTAGCTTTACTTTAGTTACAATCGTTTCATTTGAAGAAGAAACAACTACTGCGTCAACAACATCATAATTTATTTTAATTTTGTGTTCTTTAATCATATTTATCCTAATATTTGACTTGATAAACCAAATTTAGTTGGATCAACTACCTGTCCAAGTGGTATAGCATTCGATCCTGATCCCAATCCTGATCCCAATCCTGATCCTAATCCAGATTTGGTATCATCATGTCTAGTAATCGTACGGTTGCCTGTTCTACCAGCAACTATATGACCGGACCCACCTCCTGTGACTCCGCGAAATCTTCGACCTCCCTCGGCTTGAGTTTGAACTGGACGTGTTCCAAGTATGTTCGAACTGTTTGAGCCTGCTTCCGCACTTAAATTTATATAAAATAGATTGAGTTCATTGTCTCCACTACTAAGACTAATACCATCTACACCAAAAATCTCTTGCATCTCAGCGAGTAGTGGTGAATCACTTTGCATTGCAATTATATTTGAACCATCTGCTGCAATTTCTATTGAATCATTATTTGCAGGGCGTGTATCAGTCAAAGCTGTGCCCCTAGCGCCCATCATGTATCTTGCCATAAAATCTATATCATATACATCAACTGGGTTTGCCGGGTTTGCTACATTATTGATTTTGTCATTAGTACCAGTACCATCAATATCATAAATTCCTCTCGCAAATCCTTCTGCAAGTTTGGCTTCAATATCAGCTTGAGATTTAGTTGCACCGTTCATGTCGATATCAGTAAACAAATCAGCTCCGCGAGCACCTTTATTGTAACGGTGAATCAAAAGTAAATCAGTTTCTGGTTTAGCACTGCCCGTGCCAGTCAGATCCAAGAAACCTTGTTGGTCTATATGATTCATGTAATCATTTAATTGCTTGCCAAATGGTCTTTCAGCTAAAACAAATGGATCAGGCTTTCTATCAGTAGAAATCAAAACAGGATTTGCAATGTCACTTATGTCACTTACCGTAGTGATTCTAAAGCCTTGTTCATCAGTAACTGACTTCGTTTCAAGGGTTCTACTAGAAGCTGTAGAGTCAGCTGCTATAGTTGTAATAGTTGACTGGTAGCCACTAGTGAATCCAGCATCATAACCTGTACTTGTGTTTGCAAGAGCTTGATGAGTTTGTGTTTCAGATGAGCCATCTGCAAAGTTGGTACTTGAGTTAAACAACTGTCTACCGTTGTCATTAGTGACATTGGTAGCTGTTAGAGTTGAACTAGAAATATGAATTGGATTTTGTGGGTCAGTGGTATCAAGAGTAGTGGCACTAAGCACACCTTCAGCAATTGGATTAATCAAAACAGAAATAGTAGATGATGATTGAGCTGTTCCGTTTGCATCAAACTCAGTAGTTGAAACTCTGTGACCACCTGGTTTACCATCAGCTCCCTTAGGAAAAAACGCAAATGATGATTCACGACTAGTACCGTCTGCTCTATCTAGTACCTCAAGTAATTGACCTTGGTCATTAAATCCAGTTTCTAATAGAGATGAATCTGCAAAATTAACTGTGGTGAATGGGCTTGGAAGATCATAATTTGGTAAGCCTAATAGTGGGCTAGGTTGGTTTGCACGAGGGGCTTGAGTTGCAAAATTAGTATTAGTATTAGTGTTTCTTCTAGTGGAGTTTGATCCTCTACGTAGAGCTGAAGTTCCTTGAGTTCCTGCAACTCTTGAATTAGCTCCAATACCACGTTGCATTCCGCCTCTTGCACTATTAATAGAATTTTGTGCACGTAGTCTACGATTAACAACTTGATTGTTATCGACAGTGTTAGGACGCTGTGCAAGGTTAGCACTAGCATTAGTTAATATATTTAAATTGGTTATATTATTTGCCATTTGCCCCTCTCCTGTCCCTCAACAAATACATAAAAGCATCTCCAGGTTAACGATCAGTTATAATGAGAAAAGCAATGACAGAGATAGTAATTATTGATTATAAAAACGGCGGAAACCTCTTTAGCGTCAATAACTCTCTTGAATCCATAGGTGCAAGCACCCAGCTTAGTTCAGACCCCAAAGTCATTGAATCAGCAAGCAAAATCGTCTTTCCAGGAGTAGGTAGTTTTGCTAAAGCAATCACTAGTCTTCAAGAGCTTGGGATTTACGATGTTTTGATCAAAAAGATCCAAGAAGATACACCGGTATTGGCTGTTTGTGTTGGCATGCAAGCTTTGTTTCAATCTTCTACCGAAACAGCGAGCTTCGGCGATATCGTGAAGGGAATGGGAATTATAGCGGCAGATGTAACTAAGTTTGATCAAAAGCCTGGAATTAAAATCCCGCACATGGGCTGGAACTCAGTTCATAACCACAACCCAGAGAACCCAATATTTAAAGGCATTGCTCAAGATGCCCACTTTTATTTCGTCCATAGCTATAGAGTTGATAATCAAGAACTAACTGGCTACTCCAAAGCAACGACAGATTACGGGGAGCAGTTTATAAGTCATATTTGGAATGGTAAAAACTTGTTTGCTTGTCAATTTCACCCAGAGAAGAGTGGGGAAGTGGGTTTGCAGTTATTAGAGAATTTTATGAGACACTAGATATCCAAATCTTGAACATCAAATTCTACAAAGTCAATACCCATATCATTGATACAATCACGCATCATTTCAGCCATTTCCATGTCTCTGGCTTGCTTTCTATAAGCTGGTTCTAGGTAAAGCTCCTTGATGATTGCTTTGGTTTTAGTTTTGCGTTTGGGGTTATTAGCGTCAAGCGGCGCAATTTGCATATAAGCAAATCCAAAAATCTCTTCAACCGTCTCAAAGACAATCACACGACACGCTCTTGTTTTGATTAGTTTAAAAATATACTCGTTCCATTTGAGACCTGACTTTGTTGATTCATCAGTCCAGTGACTATTGCCACGCATCTGTTGAATCATTGTCAAATTAGCCCAAAGCTCAACTACTCTATCCTTGTCATACTTAGACTCAAGAGCTCTGATATTGTACTTAGAGTCTAGTTCTGAACTAGCTTTACTTATATCTCTAAGTTTTTTTTGTGTTTCACTTAACATTTATTTGACCCAGAAAAGACCGATGTTGATATTGTCTTTAAGACCTGTTGCAAAAGTTTTGCTTAAGCGTAATCAGTTCTATTGAACAATACGCAAAACAATTTTTGCTAGAGTTATTAAGGATGGGTTTGCCCAGTCCTGATAACTCTATTATAGCAAACCTTTGCCTTGATTATAAAAAGCAAAAATATGGCGCTATTTGAGTTAAGAGACGGTTAAATGTCCCAAAATGTTCTTAACCTAAGCATAATAGACATCCTGCAAAGCGAAGTTTGGCAAGTGATTTCAACAAGCAAACTAATTCATCATCCACAAAGTTTGAAAATTCAAATTACTCAACATTGAAGAAATATTGAGATCTAACATGTCCTCAAGTCCAGATAGCTTATTCATCTTCCAAGTCTCAACGAATTTAATGTCTTTAGCATCATAAGAATATTGGTTTTGTAAAATATCACGAGTAGCTTGCTGGGCGTCCGAGTAGGAACCTAACTCATCAACTAATGACTTTGCCAGAGCTTGACGTCCAGTGTAAACCAAACCCTCAGCAATGGATTCAAGTTCTGTTCTGTCAATAGCTCTGCCAGCTGCAACATCATCAAGGAACTGATCATAACTATCAGCAAGTAAAGCATCCAATATTGTTTTTTCTTCAGGAGTCAATGGACGTGTTGGAGAACCAAGATCTTTATACTTACCCGCTTTAAATGTCTGATCCATAATTCCTAGTTTGTCCAGTAGTCCTTTGAAATTAAGTGATGAGCTGATTACACCAATACTTCCAGTCAGCGTACCAGGGTTAGCAACAATGTGATCGGCTGCGCTTGCAATATAGTAACAACCACTAGCGCAAACATCACTCATCGAGACAATCACGGGTTTATTGATAGCTTTGAGTTTTTGTACTAATTGATAAATCTCTTGACTCGCTGCAACCGTGCCACCTGGACTATTCATGCGCAGCAAAACTGCTTTGGTTTTTTTGTCTTCGATAGCTTTATTTAATTGATCTTTGACATAGGCAATATTGAGGCTACTAGAAAAAGGGCTTCGTGATTTAAAACTATCCATTATCATTCCTTCAAGCCCAATCACAGCGACTCGATCAGAACGAAGTTGACTTAGGATTTCAGATTTAGAGTTATCTTCTGAATTATTTTTCTTTATGAGATAAAGTCCAAGAACTAAACTCAATAAGCAAAAAATAACTAGGCTTGCTGCAATAATTGACTCTTTGACTTTAGTTAAACTGTTCATCGTTATTAGACTTTCAGCAAAAGCTCCTTTTTTCTTCATTAACGTAACTAGTGCTTAGCACCGTTCCGACATTATTTTGTCGACATCACTAGCAAAACTTCGCTTTGTTAGTGATGTCTATTTGAGATTATAGCTTAGAGCTGATGTAAAAACAGAAACAAGTCTAAGAAAATACACAAAAGCACTAGCTTATGCTAAATTTATTAACGATGATTAAAGACAAAATCAGAGCAATGGTTTTAGCAGCAGGAGTTGGCTCACGCTTGAAGCCATTAAGTGATAAAATCCCTAAACCACTTATCAAGATAGGCGGAAGGACAGTGATGGATCATATAGTTCTGTTACTCAAGAGTCATGGCATAACCGACATAATTTCAAACACTCATTATTTAGCTGATCAAATTCATGATCATTTCAAAAACGTCAAAGAAGAACATGGCATTGACATTCAATTTATCTACGAAGAAAAACTCAGTGGAGTTGCTGGTGGCATAAAGCGTTGTGAAGATTTCTTGAAACAATCAACAGCTTGTATCATCATGGGAGACGCCCTCACAGACATTGATCTAACAGACATCTATCAGAAGCACAAAGCAGCGGTAGCCAAGCATAATTGCATTGCCACAATTGCACAAATGCAAGTAGAAGATAGTTCACATTTTGGAGTAATCGTAACAGATTCATTATTAAATCCAGAGAGTGAAAGCCCAAACCGCGTCGTCAAGTTTCAAGAAAAGCCCAAAGCAGAGGATGCACTATCAAACTGGGCAAACACTGGTGTATATTTTTTCGAACCACGCATTTATGATTTCATCCCAAATGCCAGCGAAGTTGCTGTCTATGACGTTGCCAAGGATTTATTTCCAAAACTCTTAGAGCAAGGAGAATATATCCAAGCAATATCCGTAGCAGATGATTCTTACTGGGCAGATCTTGGGACACCAGAACAATATCTACAAAGCTTGAATGACTTAGCAACAAGCAAAGTCAACTTGGATCTCGGTGAATCAATTAGTAGCAAAGCATATATCAGTAAAGATGCTGACTTGGAAGGCAATAACGAGATTGGTGCAGGAGCAAGGATATTAGGCAATAGCCGTATCAAAAATTCAGTAATCTGGGACAATGTTGAGATTCCAGACGGTTCTGTGATTAAAGACTCAATAATTGGTCCTAATTACAAGCTAGAATCATCAGAAGCTATAAGCAACATGGTCTTAGCTAAGCTAGATTAAGGATTTTTAATACAGCTGCTTCATTTATACTTGCTTTTTGATGATCTAATATAGTAATATAATATATAGACACAAGAATCCCCCCCGCTATGGGTTTCGATCTATAGCGGTTGTGTCTACTTTTTAAACATCAAAAGCCTCCTGAAAAGGGGGCTTTTTGTTTATTAAGGTGCGATTAAGTAATTTTCTGTAAATACCTACGTGATTAAGGCTATATATACTCAGAATCAAGAGAGGGTTCGGAGAAAATCGAAATGACGGACAAGGTTCAATGACAGATAAAAACAACAATAATCCAATATCATCACAAGCTAGCAATAGACCAGTTTCGAAGCGAAGTTTCGATTTACAGGCCACTCAAAAAAAGCTAGCAACCGGAGATAATTCCAACAGTAGAAACAAATCTAACTATAGCGAAGAGTCAGAGATGAAAAACTTTTTGATGGGTCTTAAACATAAGCTAAATAATGAAGAGTCTGAAGAATCAAGAAACCAAACACCACGCTTTGCAGAGCCAAAGAAATCTGTTTCAAACAAAGTAATTTTTGAACTTGATGAGAGTGAAATCAAACAAATTACCAATGCCTAACGTAACAGATAAGGATAGCAACCACAACGAATAGACCTCTTTCGAAACCGAAGGTTTCGTGTAATGAGGTCTTACAAAAGACCCAAAATCGAAGATTTTGGTAGAGTTCTTTCGGACCCATTTATGGGTTTCGAAAGAACTCTAATGTTGCAAGTTGCTTTAAGGATAATTCCGACTTTTGAAGTGAGTCTAATGAACTAATGGGAATAATGTTAGAGTAGACTTGAGAAAAGGGTTCCACTAACATGAAAATAGGTATACCAAAAGAAATACTACAAAACGAAAGTAGAGTTGCAATAACACCTGCTTGGGCAAGGACTCTAACTGAATTAGGACACAAAGTCCTGGTGGAAACCAAGGCGGGTATCGGTAGTAGTTTTCATGATGCAGATTATATACAAAACGGCGCACAAATCATTAATACAGCAGAAGAAATTTTTGCAAAAGCGGATATCATAACCAAGGTTAAACAACCGCTTGGTTCAGAAATAAAAATGCTCCGTGAAGGACAAATTATTTTTACCTACTTGCACTTAGCTGCTGATCCAGACTTAGTATCAGGACTTGAAGCAACAGGAGCTCACTGCATTGCTTACGAAACAATTGAAGATCATCTTGGTCGTTTACCTCTTTTGCAACCAATGTCAGAAATCGCAGGAAGAATGTCAGTGCAGTTAGGAGCAAGATTCTTAGAGAGAGGAGAATCCTCACTAGGAGGACATCCAGGTCGTGGAATACTTTTGAGCGGAGCTTCAGGTGTACCGCAAGCAACCGTCACAATTCTTGGAGCTGGCATCGTAGGTAATGCAGCACTTAAAATCGCGGTGGGCATGGGAGCTTACGTACATATATTTGACAAAAACATTCATGCGCTTGGCAAAATCGATGACATGTTTGGCAGTAGAGTTACTACCATTTATAGTACATCAGCTTCAATTGAAGAAGCGATAATTAAGTCCGATTTGGTAATTGGAGCAGCTTTAATCAGCGGCAAAAAAGCACCAATGCTAGTCACGGAAGATATGGTACGCAAAATGCGTTATGGTTCAGTAATTGTAGATGTTGCAGTTGATCAAGGTGGTTGCATTGAGACCAGTGAAGTAACCAGACATGATGAACCAATCAAGATTAAGCACAATGTGCTTCATTATGGAGTAGCCAATATGCCTGGCGCAGTGCCCAACACCAGTACCCATGCACTTTGCAACTCAACCATGCCTTATTTAATTAGACTAGCCGACAAAGGCATGGAAGCATTAAATGATGATCCTGGTTTCAAAAAAGGTCTTAATGTTTCAAGAGGCAAACTATTAATAGAGTTAAGCTAAGCCATGTCAAAACAAGAAATACTAACAGGAGCTGAACTTATTTCCAGAGCAGCAATGGATTCGGGAGTTGATTTTTTTGCTGGTTATCCGATAACACCGGCTTCAAGTATCTATTCAATCATGCTCAGTAAATTACAAGCTCAAGGCAAGCTTGCTATTGGCACCAGTGATGAAATCTCAGCAATCTGCATGTGCATTGGAGCAAGCATGCGCGGCGCCAAAGCAATGACAGCAAGTTCTGCACCTGGAATCTCACTGATGGTAGAAAATATTGGTTATGCTTTCGCCACAGAAACTCCTCTCTTGATCGTACACGGTCAAAGACTCGGTCCTAGCACTGGAGCTGCTACTCAATCAGCCGAAGGTGATATTAGTTTTGTACAACACTTGATATCTGGCGGTTATGAAATTCCGGTCTTTGCGCCAAGTTCAATTCTGAATTGCTACGAAACCACAATCAATGCAATTAATTGCTCAGAGAAATACCGCTGTCCGGTAATTCTATTGACTGAAAAAGATATCATTATGTCATCGACAAATATCAGCGTAAACACACTTGACGAGATTAAAGCAAAGTCGATAATTGTAAATCGTAAACAAAGAAGTCCTGATAACGATCAGTCTTTTAAGACTTATGACTTTAATCGATTGGAGGAAGTGCCGGAGTTTCTAGCAACAGGTCTTGGACTAGAGGATCGTGTAGTAGCAACAGCGTCAACCCATGACAAGGCCGGACGACTACTAAAAAACTCAGCAGAGGTTTTTGAAGTAATAGAACACCTTGCTGCCAAAATCCAAACAAACAAAAAGCACTTTAGTAGCTACAAACTAGATAAAGAAAGCGGAGCCACAGTAGCCATTATTAGTTTCCTTGCTTCTGATCTTTCAGCACGAGAAGCAGTTATCCAGTTGCAAAAAGATGGTCATAAAATAAATCACTTGACTTTGTTTAGTTTGTTTCCAGTTGCAGATTTTGCAATCAAAGAAGCCATTAAAGGCTGCTCCAAAGTAGTGATCCCAGAAGTTAATATGCAAGGGCAGTATGCTGAAATCATTAGACCATTGCTTGAAGGCAAAGAACTTATCAAAGTGAATTCACTAGCGGACTTGATTGAGCCAGAGAGAATAATTGAGGGCTGCAAATAATGTACAAATACATGGTCGACTTGCCAGAATTCCCTTACTGCAATGGTTGCGGGCATACTTGGATTAATAAATCACTAGGTCAAGCACTTGAACTGCTCGGCGAGAAACCAACAAAAATAAATCTAGTAACAGACATTGGTTGTGTTGGCTTAGTTGACAAGTTATTTTTAACAAATACAATTCACACAACTCATGGTAGAAGTACGGCTGTAGCTACAGGCATGCAACTAGCTGACACAATACTCTTTGATAATGATGCTAAGCATATTGTGATGATAGGAGATGGCGGCTCGACCATTGGTCTCTTGCATCTAGTTGAAGCAGCCAAGATCAATTGTGATATCACCGTAATACTGCATAACAACTTTGTTTATGGCATGACTGGCGGGCAAAACTCTGGACTCACTCCAGAGCACTTCAGAACAGCAACAACCATGGAAGGCAATCTTAGTCCTTCACTGCAAATAGCCAAACTACTAGAAGCCGCGCATGCTCCGTATATCTCACGCAAACTAGCTACCGATCGAGATCTTGATCAAGCGATACTTGAAGCTATTAAATATCCAGGTTTTGCATTAATTGAAATTATCGAGCTTTGCACAGCTTATGCAACAAAATGGAACCCAATGAGCAAAACGGACGTAGCGGAAATTCTTGAACGCATAGATTCCGGGGTGATGGGTGAGATTGTCAAAAGAGACGACCGCAAAACCTATAGCCAAAACTACAAGGCAGTTTATCAAGCTAGCCAAACTGAAGCCCCGCGCAAAACAATCAAAGTTAATGCTAGTCACAAACTTGATAAAGCCATATCTATCGTGGTCTCCGGCTCGGCAGGTGAGGGCGTGCAATTTGCCTCTAAACAATTTATAGTGCAGGCTGTTGAGCAGGGACTCAACGTCGTACAAAAAAACGATAACCCGGTGACTATCAGTACTGGATTTTCGCTTACTGAAATCAAAATCTCGAGTGCTGAGATTTTGTACTCGGCAATTACTGTGCCAGACTATCTTTTAATCAGCTCAGCAGATGGTTTAACAAGAGCTGCTAATTACCTAGAAAACATAATCAATTCAAATCAAGAATCTATTTTAATTCTTGATTCCAATCTTATAGAGCTTTTTGATACTTACCTCAAACAAAGAGGACTCAATAGACATCCTGCAAAACCCCGTTTTGCTAGTGATGTCGACACAAAAAAGGTCGGAACGGTGCGGCGCACTAGTTCCGTTAGTAAAGATAAAGGGAACTTTCGCAGGAACTCTAATAAAGATCAATTCCAAATCATCAGTGATGATTACCGTGGTATGAATAAAGATCGCAGATCGATTAGTATTGAGATGCTCAAAGTGGTTAATCAGAGGATTGGTTTAGCTATCAGTTGATGGATTCATAGTTTCTTAACCAAATATCTTTAAGAACTTCTTCTAGTTTAGACTCAGCGGCAACATCACCAGAATAAAGTCCAATTGGCATAACGGAGTCTATTCTAATCAGAGAAATAGATTGAGATTTCAAATCAGGGACATAAGACATAGTTACAGATCGTATTTTTCTATTATCATTATAAGTAAAACTACTGGAAGCTCTTTGTTCATCAACCAGAGTTTCTGAACTTTTAAAGTCTGAGACACTAGTATCATTAGAATTTAAAATATCTGCTAGCTCATCATGCCGAGCTGATAATTCATGAAATTGTGTAATTGCATCAAGGTCAGCTCTATAATCATCACTCAACAAGGCAAACATCGTATTTAAAAAAGGAATTAGTAAATTATTTCGTAATAAAGCAGCAGATAATTCTTTGAGTATAGATCTTGATCTATTAGATCCTGGAGCTTTACTAAAACTCTGTCCAGTTCTAACTAAGTCACTTGTTTTAAGATTCTTAACAAAATCACTTACTAGCGATGAACTTGATGTGACAGACATAAACACAATCTTATCTAAAAACACAAGCCGATTACCAAGATTAAGTAGTTTTAATAAAAAACCTTGATCTTGGTGTTATTTTATAGTCCATTCAGGGGATAATATTAAAATAAGAATAAGAAGCGTGAATTGTGGGGGGTGGGACGTGTTTTATTAAAAGTATTTCATCTAGAAGGTTAAAAAGCAGAGATGCCCGTAAGGGATTTGCCGATTATTAGAGTGTGAATATTCTCCGTTCCTTCATAAGTGAGTACCGATTCTAAATTACACATATGTCTCATAACGGGATATTCTGCGGAGATGCCATTGGCGCCCAGAATGTCCCGACTTTTTCTAGATACATCTAATGCCATCCGAACATTGTTTCGTTTGAGCATTGAAATATGCTCAGGCTTGATAGTGCCTTTTTCTTTTAAGCGAGTAATATGCAAGGTCAAAAATTGTGCCTTGGTTATTTCTGAAATCATATCAGCCAGACTCAATTGAATTAATTGATGCGATGCAATTGGTTGATTATTAAATTGCACTCTAGTCATTGCATAGTCAAGAGCTGTCTGGTAGCAAGCCATAGCCGCTCCAATAGAACCCCAAGCGATTCCAAGCCTAGCGGAATTGAGGCAAGTAAACGGTGACTTAAGTCCGTCAGTCTTCGGTAATAAATTTGTTTCAGGAATTATACAATCTGCAAAAATCAATTCGGAAGTTACAGAAGCTCTTAGCGAATGCTTATTGGTCATTAATTTAGTACTAAAGCCCGGACTATTTTTTTCAACAAGAAATCCTCTTATGCGGCCATCTAGCTTAGCCCAAACGACTGCTATATCAGCGACAGAGCCATTGGTGATCCACATCTTGGCACCATTGAGTTTGTAGCCATTCGGTATTTTTTCAGCTCGAGTTTCCATATCAGAAGGATTGGAACCATGGTCAGGTTCAGTCAAACCAAAACAACCAATCGCCGTGCCAGCTGCCAGTTGAGCTAACCATTTTGATTTTTGTGCTTCGGTTCCAAACTCAGAAATTGGCAACATCACCAAAGAAGTTTGTACTGAATTGAATGAACGCATCGCTGAGTCAGCAGCTTCTAGCATCATATTAATTAATCCATAAGCAACATAGCCAAGCCCAGGACAACCATGCCCTTCAAGCGGCGCACCCAAAAAACCCATGGCTCCAAGCTTCGGGATAAGCTCAGCAGGAAATTTGGCTTGCATATAGCACTCATCAATAATCGGAATGATTTCTTTATTTACAAAGTCCCTGGTATTGTTCATCACCAAAACTTCTTCCGAGCTCAAGAGGCTCTCTAATCCAGCAAAATCAACCAGTTTTATTTTCTGCATAATCACATTATATACCTATAACAGGAAAGTTTAAACTCGTGCAATTACAGCAGTATTCAATTGATTTTATGAGCTGGGCATCTAGCCCAACTTAACATGAGTTCCTAATATTTTGGAGTAAATCTAGCTAAAAAGTTGGGCTGGATGACAAGCTCCTAGCCGTTACCAATTTCATAACCAATTCCTCTATCAAAAGAACTAGGTTGTCTTGGGTGATGCTTATGACTATTCATAGAACCAGGAGCTTGACGTGGCGGTTCATTTTTCGCCATCAATTTATTTAAGTCAGAACGAAGTGAATTTACTTCTTGACTAAGTTTGTCAATTTGTTCTTGTTGAGACCGATCTGGACTTGGTTTAGCTTTAAGTTCATCCTGACTGCGTTGTACACGCATCTTACTTGCCATCACCCATGGATCATTGTCACCATATCTTGGTTGAGATTTTTGTTCTTGTTTAGGTTTTTGATCCTCAACAATTACAGCATCAACAATATCTCCGAAGCTTCCTTGTTTATGATGGCTAGGCTTTTTACCAAATATCTTTTGATCTCTATTAGCGGAACGTATGCCTTGCACCGTTCCGATCTCTTGTGCGTCGACATCACTAACAAAACCTTGTTTTGAAGAATGTCTCATTGTGTTGTTTTTTAAATCATTTACACGTGATGATAATGCATCAGTGTTTTTTAAATGCAGGTTTCTAACAACGGGCCTGTCGCTCGAAGCAAAAGGGTTATTCTGATTGATCCCCAATCTATTAACCATGTATATAATTTATAATTTTAAAGTTAAGGCAAGGTTAAGTAGAGTCATATATACAAGTGGAAACTTGTATATGGCATTGATTACAAGTTAAATATTTCTTAGAGACAAAGTCAGAGATGGATTGCTATAGTAGTAGTCCCCCTGATTTTAAGGGATGGGCGATAGCCCCTATTTTCAAAACTTGACCTTAAGCCCAGAGCACTAGCTGCTTTGATTGTAATACACATGACAAATACACTTATAGAACAAATAGCAAATCCGATTTCAAATGAAGTCAATCAGGAAACAAGCCCAAAACCCTATACCAAAGTAATAAATCCAGAACACCAAGCAATATGGCTTAAAGTACTTGAGCAATTATCAAAAAAACTCAGAAAGCCTAGTTTTGAGACTTGGATCAAGCCAACACAGTTGCAAGACATTCGTGATGATGAAGCCATAATTGCTGTTAAAAATGACTTTACCCGTAACTTCATCATGCAGACTTACCAAAAAGATATCTTAGAAGCGCTTAAAGAAGTCGAAGCCAAATCAATGTCAATCCGTATTATCATTGATCCAGAGCTAAAACCGATTCAAGAGACCAATTCACAAGTGCAAACTAGTTTTGCCGATTTACTACCAAATTCAGCTCTCAAACCAAGTAATAAGGTCAAATCAAGATTACACAAAAAATTATCGTTTGAGAACTTGGCTGAATCGGGGTTTAACAAAGCGTCTATTACATTTGCAAGAGCAACTAGCTTGAATCAAAGTGGTCTATACAATTCGCTATTTATTCAATCTGAACCTGGCTTAGGCAAGACCCATATATTAAACGCAATTGGTAATGAGTTAATAGAACAAGAACCAGCAACTAGAATCAAATATTGCAAAGCTGAAGAGTTTACAAATGAGCTGATAATTGCAATACAAAAGCACACAACCCAAGAATTCAGAAACCAATACCGTAACTTGGATCTACTATTGTTTGATGATTTTCACTTCCTTGAGAACAAAAAAACCTGCCAGGAAGAATTCTTATACACATTTGAATCTCTAGTGAATTCAGGAGCAAGAGTAATTATCGCCTCACAACAAAGGCTCGAATCACTGAATATCTCAAAGAACCTAAAAAACAAGCTCAAAATCTCCTTAATGAGCCAGATTAACAGCCCCAATTTTGAAGATAGAGTCTCTATACTAGAAATTAGGTCTAAAGAAGCTGGAATTGAATTAAGCAACTGTCAAAAAGAGCTTATTGCAAGAAAATATCCAGATAGTATAAGAGAACTTGAATCTGCATTATTTCAAATCAACGCTCACACATGTTTTGCTGGAGAAGAGCTTGATGATGAATTAATTTCAAGACTATTTGGTGGTATTGGTGATCAGCCTCAACACAAGGGACTTAGTATTAAGGCAATAACGGATGCTACAGCAAGTTATTTTTCACTAAAGCCAAAGGAGCTTATCGGCAAGAGTAGATTGCAAGATATTAGTAAATCTAGACATATCGCAATATTTTTAAGCTATAAATTACTGTCAATTAGCTATTCAAGAATTGGAGAGTATTTTGGTGGTCGTAAACACAGTTCGATCATTCACTCTCTCAAGGTAATTGAACAACAACTCTCATCCAAACTACCTAGTGCCTCAGGTCTTCGCTCAATAATTGAAGATATCAAGTCACAAATCGTGTAATAAAACCTCAGACATGGGTAGATTATATCTATGACTGTTATGGCACATGATAAATACACTAAAGAAAATCCTTATCTAACAAAATTACTAGAAAATTACCGTTTAAATAACGAAGGATCAAGCAAAGACACCAGACACTTTAGTATTTGCCTAAATAATAGTGGAATTGAATATCTTCCCGGTGATGCATTATATGTTTGTCCAGAAAATGAAGACGGATTAATTATGAAATTATTTGGCTTGCTTGAACTTAGTAAAGACAAAGAATCTGAATTTAATAGATTTAAAACCAGCGTCAATATCACTAGAGCTAGCAACAAACTTTATAAATTAATTGAAACAAAATCAAATGGCAAGTATGAAGCTAAGGCTCTTGCGGAAAGATTTAATGGTTATTCAATTCCCAATCTACTTAAAGAACTGAAGGCAGAAGAACCGAGTCTGATCATTACAAGTGATGAGTTAATAGACAATTCTTCAATGTTACTGGGCAGGGCATATTCAATTGCAAGCTCACTGAGCGCGCACCCTGGAGAAGTACATCTTTGTATTGCAAGAGTAG
>JAQCFG010000038.1 GCA_027618255.1 Cyanobacteriota bacterium | reverse complement strand
ATTACGAGCATTCAGTCAGATCAAATGGTAAGCATCCCTCTCTTCTCATGGTATAGTCTTAAGTCATTTTTATTTATGTTCATTATAGCTACCATAGTGTTTCTCATCGATACTTATCACTTCAAATCATTTCATCGATCAATTCTATACTTTGCTGCCTCTGCAAGCCTAGTCGTCCCATTTTTATATGTATTTGAACCATATCCAAAAGATACAGAGAGATTTATTTTTTACTCTCAAACAATGTTCTTGATTTACACCTTGCTGTTCTTCGCAGAATACCTAAACTTTAAAACTAATATCCCCAAAATCACAGGCTCCATCATTCTTTGTATAGCTTCAGCATCTACCATAGCTTATTTGGTTTTTATAAAACCAGAATATCTAAAAACATACACTGTACCGAATAATCAACGTGAATTTGTTAAAGAACTAGAGCAAATACATAAACCCGGAGAAGTATTAATTGACACAGAATTCTTGCATATAAATTCTTTCTATTCCAATATTGCTGGCTACTATGGGATTGGTGGTCATTTTTATTCAGCAGATATGATCTCACGCAATACTGCAATCTATCTACTCAATCCATTACTTTTACAAGAATTAGGTGCTGATTATTTACTTCTCAACAAGAACTCTAAAATAATTCAAAACAAAACTAAAAGAGTAACAATCACCAATCCAAATCAATTCTCGCCACAAGCCATCACAAGAGTAAATGACCGTGAGCTTTTTGAAATCATTCAACTCAAATCAAGTCCTACCAGTATATTACTTAAATTCATTGGCAAAGATAAAGTCTTTAGCCATGAAGAGATTGCTGATTATCAAAAAGAATATATTTGGATAGTTGGGAAACGCAATATATTCAACTTTAGTCCTATTACCAATAAACAAGGGCAATTAACTCAAGCTCAATCAAGAGCAGAGCTTGAGCCAGTCTATAGAGAGATGCGAAAGAACATAGCTAAAACCGATACCAATTTGGCTGTATCTTTGTCTATGGGAGTAATGCCTAGATAAAGCTCAAAATTAATTTTAAGCTAGTCATTGCTGCAAGGAGCAGGTAGTTTGTCCTTTGCTAAATCTTTGGCATCGAAGTAGAGCCAAAACGAATTTTCAAAAAAGCAATCTCGCAAAGTCAGCAGCTTCTACGAAGCTGAGCTATACCCACTTTGCTACAAAACCTTTTTTGAGAAATTGTCTTGGCTCTGCTTCTTTGAATGACACTTCGCTCAAAAACTACAATGGACTTTGGCTCTAATACACAGACTTTCGCGACAAGTCTAATGCGAATAGATGGTATTGGATTGATAATCAATCACTGAGTACTCATTATCCTCAGTGGAAAAGATCTCTTTGGCATTAAGCAGATACTGTCCCAGCAAGCCGAGTATCTGAAAGCCCTGTTTGAACATTCTAGCGTTGCTCACTTGGTCATCTTCACGCCATAGTAGCGGAAAGAACTTGAACTTAGCTTTGCTATAAACTGCATAGAGCAAGAGGTAGACATTATAAGTAAGGTCGTTAGGGAAATAAAGATAGAACTTGTTAGATAGATACTTGGTGCTAAAGATATTGAGCCCAGAACCCATATCCTCAACCCAGTGACGGCAAGCAACAGAGCACAAGAAATTCACAACGATATTACCAAAAGTCCTAAACCAAAAATAGCCTTCTAGTTTAGAGTCCTTATGAAAACGAGCTCCAAGGAAACAATCATAGTCACGATACTCACCGCTCTTGAGATGCGGTAATAAATCATGAATACTACCCTGATCATCACCATGTAAAATCACACAATAATCAAAGCCATTATTGATGGCATAATTAAAAGCAACCTTGTGAGTGCCACCAAGACTATAGTTATCGCAGTTCTGAAACAAAGTCACTTTGAGCTTGCTTAATTTAGACAGATTTATTTTAGCAGCTTCAAGTCCATTGTCTTTGCTACCGTTATCAATAATCAAAACTTCAGTAATGAATTCAGACATCTGCTGGTCAAATTGAGCAATGACTCTAGGTATCTGTTTCTCACAGTTGTACATTGGAATTGCTACTAGTATTTTATCTTTCATCGATATACCAAGCCTAGTATACCCTTAATGTGGATGTCATACAATCCTAAATTGACTTCCTGCGAAAGTTCCCTATATCTCTACTAACGGAACTATTGCTTAGCACCGTTCCGACCTTTTTTGTGTCGACATCACTAGCAAAACTTTGTTTTGCAGGATGTCTAATACAAAATTAGTTTACAATTAAAGCTGGTACTTCATGAAAAATAGTTTCAAGATAAGCATTGCCGCATTACTAATCATCGTTATAACAGCGACTTTATATTTTTCATATTACGAAAACTATCTTTTTAGTAGTTTGGTGTCACGTTGCAGCCAATTAATCAAAACTAGTAATCCAGCAAAACTCAAAAGCTTTGAGGACTTTGAAAAGATCAGATGGTTCTTCCACACTAAATTTAATAAAAGAATAGAGTTGCTTGAAGCATATGAAAATCAAGACTATAAGTTCTCACTAACTAATCCCAATAATCAAGTCTTGGAAATTCAAAACCCAGACCTTGTAGCGCATTTTGGCAAAATACAAAAAGATATAGCAATTCAAGACAATGATAGCGATAAAATCAAAAGCCAAAAGATCTATGACTACTTTGTAAGTCACTACAAAAAGAAATATCCTTTATATAGTTCACCAGAATTGCATAATCCCACCCGGTTCTTTAGTACATATGCTAGTGGGCGCTGTGACGACACAGCACGCAATCTTGCAATCATGGCGACGGCATATGGCTTAGATTCATCGGTGCTTTCACTCGGTGGTCACTTGGTTTGCAACATCAACTACGACGAGGATAGCCACATCTATGATCCTCACAGCCTTGGCATCACTAAAGAGAACGGTAAAGTAATTAACTATAAGCGCTTTGTAGAACTTGGCAAGCAAAACCACTTCAAAGAATTCAATGAAGTTATCGCCAGTACCAAAGACAATATTTTCAGAAAGCCAGAGCCACTTGGAGCTACTGATATTGATTTTAGTTTCTTACCAAATGAAGTCAAGAACTTCATGGATAAGCTCTTGATGATCAATGCCGATACCCCACTCGCTGAAAATCACATTATTACCAGGCATTTCTCAAGAAGAGACCAATTTTTTGACTATTACAGTGATGTAGTGGCGAATTTCATTCGCGAGATCCCGCTTAGCTCATTACAAAACAATATAGAACTATCAGATAGTTTTCCAATAGTGGCAGCTTTCATAAAGATAGACAAAGGATCTAAATTCAACGAAAAAGAACTAGCTACTAGTCTGGTAGAGCCTAATATAATCTACAAAGACCCAAACAATGGTCAGCTCAAAGCTATAGCAGCGCAGCAATATAATGCGAGCCACTGGCAAAGAGCCAGTTTGCTGAACTCAGGCAAACTCAAATATGATTACCTAGATCTTTCAGCTGGTCTCAATAATCTATTTTTTGTTGGCCCATCACGCAAGATCAATATTGCAAATCTCAAAACGATACAAGCAAAATATCCCGGAGCTAAACTAGTGACAGTGCATCTTTATGCTAAAAATAATTTGGATATGCAAGCAATACCAAAAGGGCTTAGTCTGAGCAGCAAATAATGACCATTTATATTTACGACCCCAATATCATGCAGCTTGGCGAGAATGTACTCTCTGTTTTTCTTGGCAAAAGAGCCCCTCGTAACCTTAAATACTTACTTGAATTAATTCAAGAGAAAGATGACATCTTGATTTTGACTGATTATCTAAGTACTTATGCTCCAATAAGGACCTGGTCTAATTTCCCTATTTGGCTACGTAGAATCGGTAGCTTTCTTGATATTCATATCTGGTGCCTTGCCAATAAAGTCCCGTTCAGTAAAGTCAAAACCAATATCAACCAACTTAATCCTACTGAGGATATCATCTTTACTCACGGCACTATTAATAGTATCTTTGAAAGCCGCAAACTCGTTGAGGCAAGCTCTTTGATACAATACCAAGGCAAAGTCTTAGTCTATGCGAATCATTTTTTTACCTACCCAGAAATAGTTTCTGCAAATTATAAATTACTCAAAAACCCTAGCCTTGCAGCAGAAACCAAACTAGAAAACAATTCTTTCTTTCAAAAGTTTTTTTCTGACTTTGGTTCAAACTATGTCTTGCCATATGCTTTTCAAGAACGCTTTGAAACTAGAATCCCCTTTCAAGAGCGCAAGAATAAAGCTCTTGCACTAGGTACCTATCTCTGTCTTCAAGAGACAGACCCTGGTCACAAAGAAGTTATTCAACACTTTAACAGTACTGCACTACATCCCATGCGCAAAGCAATATATGAAGCAAGAAAGCATATCACAGAACAAATCGATTCAATAATCTCTAAGCAACCCTTTGAAGATGATGAAGAGAAGAACCGGAAGGCTCAAAGGCTTAAGGGCATTGGCTTATACCTCTTCAAGCTCTTTGCCAAAGAACAAGAGAAATACCTTAGCTTGGATATTGTAGATCAGTACAATCAATACAAAATGGTCATTGCCCCAGAAGAAATAATCGGTTTACCTTCTATTAGTTTTGTAGAGGCAATGAGCTGTAACTGCGCTTATATCGGTATTGATTCAGAAATCTATACTGACCTTGGACTTGAAGCTAACAAACATTATATTAGTTATAACGGCACGCTTGAAAACTTGCTAGAGAAAGTTCGATACTATCAAGAACATAGTGATGAATTAGAAGAGATAGCCAATAATGGTTATAAATTTGTAAGAGAATATCTTTCTGACAGAGTCATCAAAGAGAAGTTTTATCAGGACCTAAAGGCTGTTAATTTCTAATTACTTCTGGCTTAGTGAAATACGACTTCTTGATATATTCACCAAGCTCTGTTTGGCAGTCAATCAACTGAGTTGCCTTATCTAAATGCAACCTAGAGCTGTCTTTGACAGCTATACAGTAGGCTTCAGCACTAAATACCGAGTTATAAACATAGACATTAGAATTCTCGCCGATAGAAAGTCCCTTGTCTATTTGATCAATTGATTTAGAATCTCTAATCAACACAAGTGATCCAGAAACATCCAAGCCATCACCCTGGCTTTTGGCTAGCTTGATATTAGTAAATGCCACATTAGAGTAATCAGTATCAATTGCGTCACTTTGACTAGTAATTAACTCAGAGTCTTGCATTGTCACTTCTGAGTTGAGTACATGCATAGCATCTTCTATATTAGAATCATTGATCTTGAGATTAACTATATTAGCTTTAGTATTAAAGAAAGAAAGACCACCAGAGAACGGACGTCCCCCACAAGTCACTCCATAAGAGCCGTCACCAATATTGTCTATTTCTATATTACGCAAGTCTTGATCTTGAGTATCAATAAAATGAATCCCTGACCAAGAATCTCCTGTAAGCTTCAATCTTGCATCATTAACTAGTTCTAGATTCCCATAAACCATCAAGCAACCATTGTCTGCAAAAACCATTTCACTATCTTTATCGATTCTCAAGCTATAGCCCTTCTTGATTTCAAGAGTTTTAGTAATGACAGGCATTTTAGATTTGATCTGAAGACTCTTACCAGCAATATCAAAGAATCTAACAGGGTCTTCTTGCTGGTAAGTCTTAGGAGTTTCATTAACCACTGGACCAATAGCAATTTCTCGAGATCCCCAATAATGCTTGTCTCCTGTTGGGTTTCCAGTAAAATATCTATAAGTATCTGTCTTAGGTAACTTGAAATAGTAGGCTATTAGTTTTTCATTTGCTTTGATCTTAGTTAAAGCTAAGTCTGTTTTGTTAGTTTTCAAGTATTCAGAACCAATAACTATTTTTTTAGTTGGTTCAATAATTTGGTCAGTCTTTCGTTCTTTGAGCCTGAAATCTCCTTGGCTAAAGCTAGTGTCAAATAGTCTTTCAACAAAAACCATTCGCGCCTCAGTTTCAGTTTCATCTCTATAAAGGAAGTTGATAATTGAATTGTACTTAGTTAAATCAAGACCTTCAGCACTAAGACCAAGTTTGTCAATCACAGCATTGCGAGTTGCCAGACTTTGCAAATCTATTTCATTTGGTTTAAGTTCACCAGCAGAAACAGCATTAATGATTCTTGCCAAATAAGGATTGATATTCTTGTCTATCCCAGTAATACTCGTCTTGGGGTGATTAGTTACTAGATTGATTGCATTTTGCAAGTAATACGTAACGATTTGCATTATATTGGCTTGCCCAGGGTAGAGCTGATTACCCTCAAGACTCAGTGACTCAGCTAAATTCTTAATTCGATTAATCAATTTAGTTTTGGATGCTGTAGTATTCCAATACTTGGAGTATTCGATCAAATCACGCAAGTTCTGTCCAGAGAAGTAATACCTCAAACTAGCAGGCATTTGAGCAAACCAATGAAAAGAAAGATCTGGTTGGAAGCCGTCACTGTCTCTTAATAAAAAACTCTCTGTTCTACCAACAATATCTGGTCTCCATTTTGGAGCAATTAAATCATAAAACGATATCGCTGAAGCAAGAGTCACATGTTGATCATTTTTGTCACCTTTAAAATAAGGACTAAACAATCCTGTCGTCATATCACGAGGAATAGGGTTTAGGCAATCTAGTCTTACATTATCGTGAAAAGTTAAGTCCCCATGACCAGTGCCATGAATTGCACCATAACCATAAACAAATGAACTAAACAAATCCATTTGCGGCTTACAAATCTCGTTTGCAAAAGCAATACTAGCTAATTGCTTCTCGCCTTTTTTGGAGGTCTTAGACTTGCCACCATATTCTTCTACAAATTTGGCATTGCGCAATTTGTCATGAATAGCACCAGCATTGTATCCATAGATAATGCCATCTTGTTTTTGTGCATATTCAAAGAAATGATCAACGGGTGTCTCCAGTAATTCCATGAAACCATAAAGCTCGCCGTTGACAATCACCTTGACCAAATCCTGTCTAGGAACCAATAATCCATGATCCTTCAGAGACTGTTCAAAAATAAAATCACGAGTAAAAGATTTTGCTTGAAGAGTATAGAGCTTGAAGCGCTTCATATTAAGTGGTAATTGACCGCTTAGTAATTTAATATCAACTGAACCAAAAAGCTTGCCAAGATCTTGATGTTCAAAAGTTCTACCAGCTATGCCCATACTAGCTAAGGACCAAGTATCTCCGGGCGTTTTGACCTTGATCAAAACACGACCATCTGTTTTCTTAAGTGGCCTGCTTGCGACATCACTAGGTAACGGATTAGTTTTATAATGCTTGAAAATCTCAAACTGTTTGCTAGTAAGTTCTTTAAGTGCCTTGACTTGATTTGCAGCTATATCAATCTCCAAGGTCTTTAGAGCCCGCGACATATAGTTCTTACGCAATTGCAAGGCAGTAAAGCCATCTTGAGGTTTAGCATTGAGCTTGAGTGAGACAAGGTTGTCATAATCAAAATAGACCTTGATCTTGTGCATATCTTCTTCTTGAGTTTTAAAACGATACTCAAGATGATCAGCGAAACGGGTCATCTTGGCTTTTTGCACCATTTTGGCTTCAGAGTTGTATAACCAAATACGTGGGGTTCTTCTCGGATCTTTGACCTTAACTGACAAAACCAGCTCGGTATTAGCTGGAGCAATAAAACGATAATTATATTCTCCAGAGCCTGTGACTTGATTAGAGAAAGCCGAATAAAGCTCACGTTCAATCTTGGAAGCTATCACGTCATCCAAAACAAACGGACTTTCAAGATACCAAGAATTGGAAGCAAGTACTTTACCCTGCCTGAATTTAGTTTTGACTTGCTCACCAGCTGGTGCTCTATCTTTAAGAACTGCAAAGGATATAAGAACTACAACTACAAAAACTGCCAAGAAAACTAGCGAATATTTTAAGTACTTTTCTCTAGAATGAGTAGCCAAGCTACGCCCCCAATTGGTTTTCAGGGAAGAACAAATCTACCCTAGCGTTTGAGTCAAACTCAGAAATGACATTAACAACATCATCAGAATTAGCCTTAGCAAGGTTGTTTAAATTGAATACAAAAGAACCAATACCATCTCTAGTACTTTGACTAACTAAAGTAGCGTCGCATTTTGCTTTGAGTTTTTTGTTGATAGTATCAGCTTGTATTTTCTTTTCAGAATTGATAGTCAAGATCGCAGTTGCTCTATCTTCCATTGAAATCAATCCAATATTGTTGCGAGCAAAGCTATAAATTAAAATTAAAGCCAAAAGAATAATGGCATTCAAGAAATGTCCAATCGCGCAGGCCAGTGAACCAGCTATCAAAATCAATATGAAGGCTATATCCTCAGCACGTTTGACAGGAGTTCTAAATCTAACAAACGATAATGCTCCAAGTAAACCAAGAGATAGAGGCAAACTAAACTGAATTAACCAGAAAATCATTGTCACCGCTGGTGACATGATTGGCATACTTCTTGAGATGCTGCCATCTTGAGGTTCGTTTGTTCTATAGTAAAAGCGGTAAATAGCGGACAAAGCCAAACCAAAAGAAATTGAAATTGACAAAGCAACGACAAAACGAATTAGTCCGCCTTCTCCAAAGTCACCTTGAAATTTAGTTAAATCAGCTAATATAGAATCCATTTACTCTCCTTGTTATAAGTACTTATTGAAGAACTCGTCTTCTCCCTTAAGATATTGTACACCACTATAAAATTTTGAAAAACTCAATTGTGGCAAATCAATTAATTTATTTGTTGGCAAAAACGGTCTTTCAGATTCTGTTTTCACTTCCAAAATCGAGAAAGGCACTCTAGCAAAATTGCGTCTAGTTCCCCGAAGGCTAGAACCTGGCTCAAAAGATATTTGCGTATCCAAAGTAATCCTCACATCAAAGACTCTAAAACGATAGCGATAGTACTTCACCAAAATCAATGGTTCCAATTGAATGTAATTGCTTGCTAATGATCGAATTTGCATTGAGTCAATCTCACGGGGCCAAGGCAAAGATAAAACGTCCGTGACTTCTTGGGCTTTGAACTTAGACTTGTATTTATAAACTGCAGACAAATGTTTTTCTTTTACTTGAATTTCGCCACCATTAGAAAAATCGTGATCTGAATAAAATCTAATTCTAAACTTGCGTTTTAGACTTGAACCGTCATCACATTCATAAAACGCTTTCTGGTCAAAACTATCATAATACAGTGAGCTAACCCAGCCCTCAGGATAAGGATCAATATTATAAGAGCTTGATCTCAAGTATTCAAGCACTGAATTTAAATTAATATCATCAACCAAATACTTATACTCATAGTATTCAAAACTACGACCGTCTGTTTTTTTCTGATGATTGCTTTCTAATTTCATTTGTTTGGAAAAAAACAACTCCCCTCCAAACTAAAACCACCAAAGAACTTGTTTGCAATATGCTTAGCAGCTTCAGCTACAGCTCTATCACCACCGAGCCTTTCAGTAACATAGTCAGCCTTGGCTCTAGTATCAGCATCACCATTGGCTGGCGCGATAGCATAAGCAACCTGCTCAAAAACCAAATAGTCAAAAATCCCATCTCCCATATAAATTACATCTTTGGGATCATAGCGCTCCTTGATCCAAGCAATACGCTGGAAAGTACTAACCAAGTCTATCTGGAACTTCATATCCTCAACGCGCTTCTTACTGATAGGGAAGCCTCGCTTGTCACCACTAACAAAACGAATCTCAATATCACTGTTCAAGACTTTAAGAGCATCACTATCATCAGCGCCAAATTCTTTCATCACTTTGCCTTCTTCATTATAAAGAAACCTACCTGTGTTGAGAACTCCGTCTACGTCTAGAATAAATACCTTGGGTTTCATTAGTTTTTCTCCATAAGTTCAAATGACTTTTCTGTAAATAATGCATAACTAGATTTGGTTTTCTTTAAAAACTTCCACAAATAAAAATCCTCTTTGCTTGTTAAGTCACGTAATAGACCCATATAAGGTTGTATGTATTTTGGTTTAGCAAGGTACTGCGGTGAATAAAACCCAGCAAAAGCTGCCACATGAGTTATATGATTCTTCTCCATCAATTCACGAAGCTCCTGGGCTGATTGGGCATAAACCATCTTGAGACTGTCTTCATTACGGCGTCGCACCTCAGCTAGAACTTGCTTATTGAAAGAAGGAGTGGAATGCTCGTAGCTCATAAAGACACTACGCTTAGCAATAGCTGAAGCCAGATTAATATCAGGCAATAAAGGATGTGCTGCAACCATGGCATCCTTTGGCAGCTTCTTATAAATCTCAGCGGTTTGTGCATTCATCGTCACATAGCGCGTGTATTGTCTTTGCGGCCTCGTGAAATAAAACCAAAAACCAATAGTCCCTACTATAATCAAAATACTCAAAAACGAAGCCTTAGCCCTCTCCGTCAAAGCCTTGCCAGCAAAAGTATTGACTAAGTCTTGCAAAAGCACTTCTCCAATCAAAAATATAATCACTAATGCAATGATCAATAATGGAATCCCTAAGAATCTACTTGGCATATAAAGTAACGGAAATAAAATCTGAGCTGCAATATATAAAGCCAGTGAAGCATAGAGCAAGCAAGCCGGGATACTTGTCAAAAGCTCCGTGACCTTGTATCTTTTGCGATACATTACAAAACCAACAATGGCAAATCCCATTGCCCAAACCAAAATATCACTAATAGGAAGAAAACCAATTCCTAAACCCCAATGCTCATTATTAAACCAAGAGCCGTCCCAAAGTGAAGATCCAAAAATAGGATGACGACCACCTGGCAAGAATTCGGGAAGCTGTTTTAATTCATCAACTGAATACCATTCGGAATCAGCAAAGGGTAGGTTTGCTGTGGTCCAAGGAATCACCTTGTAAACCAAAATCACTATCGCTACATTAATCAAGAGCCAACGTAATTTAAGAGACTTAAGATCAAACAGCTCTTGACGATAATTTAACAACAAATCAAAACCTTGAAGTGCAAAACATATCAAAAAAGCAATTGGACTAATAAATAAAGAGATTAAAGTCGTAATTGAAGCCCAATGATCTTTGCCTCTGAGCTTGAAATAGCCCACTGCAATAATAAATATCCATATAAAGGACCTGGCATACATCACTGACAAATGATCTGTACACCAAAGCATGGTTGCAAAAGCAGCAGTGAAAGCCAATGACAAGATCTTATTAGATGAGAGCTTATCAAAAAACAAAAAACCAAAGACTGACGTGAGAGCTGCCAAAATGATTGCAGCAAACTTGGTGTAAAAAATCAAACTCTTAGTCAAGAAAGGAGCAATGGCATAAATCATCCATAACAAAGGCAGTCTGTCAAAGCTACCACTATAAAGATTGGCTATAAAATCATCAGGGAAAAGACTCGGGTCCCAAAAGCGCCAAGCCCAAAACATGCTTTGCCTAAAATCATCTTGCACCACATTCTCGTTAAACAACAAAGGTCCAACAACTTGAATAGCAACTAGAAATCCAATCAAAGCAGCTAAACTCGGATAAAAATACTTATTCTTGGTCATACTCCAAACTCCTTAGCCCATAGTTGAAAACTCAAAAGCGACCAAAGCAATTTACGTTGATTCACTTCGCCGTTGACATGCTGATCAATCAAAGTCTTGACGCCCTCATATTCAAAAACCCCTTGACTCTCTAATCTATCCTTAGACAAAAGATCCATCATCACCGGCTTTAAGTCACCAGCAAGCCATTCACTCAATGGGATACCAAAGCCCTTCTTGGGTCTATCAATAATTTCATCAGGTAGGTATTTCCTTGCAAGCTGCTTGAGAATATGTTTCCCGGTAAACCTTCTGAGCTTATAACGCTCTGGCAGTGCAGCGGCATATTCAACCATTCTATAATCCAAGAATGGTGCTCGCACTTCTAGTGAGTTCATCATACTCGCTCTATCCACCTTGACTAGAATATCATCGGTCAAATACATCTTCTGGCTCAAATAAAGTAAACGATCAAGCTCACCATGAATATTGACACGCGAAAGATAGCGATTAACATCTTCATAAGCAAACTCACCTTGAAGCTCGCTTCTCATTGCAGGGCTCAAGACTGATCCTCGTTCTTGATCAGTAAAACCAGCCATCCATTTAAAAAACCTAATCTCACCAGCAACACCAGCTCCGCGTAAGAACTGCCTAAGCTGAAAATCCATGCTCATGTTTTTATTAGAAGTGGGCAAGAGACTACTGCCCTGCTCCAAAGTCTTACTAATAAAGGTCCGCAACTCATACGGAAAAATATTATAGATATTGACTAACTTATTAGCCAAGTAAGTAGGATAGCCAGCAAATAATTCATCTGCGCCATCGCCCCCCAATACAGTTTTCATTTTGCTAGCAGCTAGCTTTGAAACAAAATAGGTGGGCACCAAAGACGCGTCCGCCATTGGCTCGTCCATAATGCTACCGAGCTTATCAACTAATCCGAGCATGTCTTTAGCTGAAACATGTTCACTGTGATGATCCAAACCAAACTTTTTGACGACAATATCAATATATTCTGACTCGTCATAGCTCTTCTCATTAAAGCAAATAGAAAAACTCTGAATCGGTTTTTGCTGTTGTTTACATGCAATTGCAGTAACCAAACTTGAATCAACCCCACCACTTAGAAAAACACCAACTGGCACATCAGCTTGCAAACGCAATCTAACAGCATCATTCAATAGTTCATCTATCTCGGCAATTGCCTGAGCTGAATTTTCTATTGGGCTGTGATTAAACTGCGGACTTGGATAATTCCAATAAAAATCCTTAAAGCATTTATCCTTGGACAAAACCATAAACTGTCCAGCTTCAAGCTTGTGAGTATTTTCAAAAATAGTACAAGGACCAGGAATATATTCATAAGTCATGAATTTACTCAAGCCCTTAGCCGAAAGTTTTTTGATGAACTTCGGATGTTTCACTAGTGACTTCAATTCAGAAGAAAAAATCAACTCACCATTGTTTTGATAATAGAAGAGTGGTTTTTTACCAGCTCTATCACGCGCCAAGACTAGTTCCTGAGTTCTTTTGTCCCAGATGGCGAGCGCAAACATACCATTGAAATGTCCAAACGCATCTTTACCATGTTTGCGATACATTGCAAGCACCACCTCAGTGTCACATTCAGTCTTGAACTTAAAACCTTCTTTAATTAATCCAGCTTTGAGCTCTTTATAGTTATAAATCTCACCATTAAAAGTGATACTCAAATCACCTTGAATATCAGTCATCGGTTGCTGCCCGTCAGACAAACCGACAATACTCAAACGCCTATGTCCAAAACTCACATCATCTATATGTGACTGTCCCCATTCATCAGGACCACGATGCGCAATTGCGTCACACATAGCAGTTATGACCTGCGTTCTATCATAAGCATCTGCACCAAAATTAGTAAATCCCGCGATTCCACACATATTTTCAAAAAAGATCAGCTACGAAAGCAAGTTTCGCAGGTCTCTGCTTTCATGATAACAGATAAATCAAAAAGGCAAGTCCTTCGTTGATGGTGATATAATATACTTGATTTGTGAGCCCAACAATACTACGATTCAAAGCTTATAGGTTATTTTTCTTTTCTAATGAAGGGTCTCCGCTAGAACCAATCCACGTCCATATTAGAAAAGGACAAGCATTAGCTAAATTTTGGCTTGAACTATGCACTTATTTGTCTGAGAATTATGGATTCAACTCCAAGGAGCTTAAAGAAATTGAGGAGCTAATTAGAAAAAATGAACAAGAAATTAAAACAAAATGGAATCAATACTTCAGTGAGTGAAGCAACTGCTACCTCCATTGAACTAGATGATAAAATTCTGTGGGTTCACCTTGCTGATGGTAGGCAACTTGGAGTACCTTTAGTTTATTTCCCACGTTTGCTAAACGCAAACAAAGATGATTTAAATAATTATGAGTTAAGTGGTAGTGGACGAGGTATCCACTGGGAGAAGCTCGATGAAGATATCAGCATAAAAGGCTTGCTTCTAGGACTCCCAGATCAAACCAAGCTTGGTAGAACTTTACTTTAGATAAGGAATTAAGGCACAGCCCCTATTTCAAACGACAAATCAAGCCATCTCTCCAAAACCTGACGGATTAAACTCTTGACGCAATCTTTGATCAAATTCTTCCATTACTCTCATCCGCCATTGATCCGAATCTGAATCCATAAAATATTGATACAGTTGTTGCTTTTTCAATTCTGGTTCAAACTCTTTAGCCCATTTGTGAAATAAGCCTTCTCTCTCTTGATCCGTAGCCGATGTCTGAATCCTCCAAATGAAGTCTTGGCAAGAACAAATTTGCTCCCAGAGAGCTACTTTCTCAGGTTCATTTTTTAAAATAATTCTTGCAGATATCGGAATCAAGTTTGACCAACCATGCTTAGCTAAATCTGGTTCAAACAGTTTATATAAATCAAGCTAGGGCCAGTATAATCATCTGACCTGTGATTGTCCATTGAAACAACCGCACCCATTCCAGGATCATTAAGATGTTTATCAACAACATCACAACCACTTGCCGCAAGGGCGAGTATTGGAATTGTGTTCAAAGCAAAACTGGCTAAACGCACTTCTCTTATTTTACTATGACTAAGCCAAGTGTGCTTCCAATTTCTCTACCGAAGCTTCCCAGCTCAAACCCTGCAAAATCTCTTGACTAATCCCAGCTTCAATAGCACTAGGTTCCTTGATCAGTTCTTTAATTAAAGTGACATACTCACTTGCATCATTTGTTGTGAGCAATTTACCGCGTCCGGTATTTTCAATAAAAAATCTAGTGTCTGGAATATCATTAGCAAGCACATACATGCCTGAAGCAATCGCTTCAACCAAAACATTTGAAACACCTTCAACAATACTGGGGAATATCAAAACATCGCAAAGTTGATAGTAAGTCTCAAGTTCTTGCTTGTTAAGCCAGCCCAAAATCGTCACTCGTGGCTCTAATTTATATTCTGCTATTTTAGTTAAGAGTAAATCAAAATCTGGACCATCACCAACTATATAAAGATGCAAATCAAGTTCACTGGCTTGTTTCAGAATTTCTGGCAGCACTAAGAAGTTCTTTTGTTTTTTGACCATGCGCCCAACAAAAAGTAATTTGAGTTTGCCACTGACTTTTTTAGCTTTAACTAAACTTGGCTCAAGACCATTAGGGATATTAATAGCTTCCTTATCAACTAATAATTTATCAGCCAATTCTTTTAAAAACATACCGTTGCTAAAAACATTACTGGTATTTTTCAAGATCAAACTTGTCAAAGGTGCGAGCACTGCGTGATAACTATCAGTCAAGTCTACAAAGCCAGGTATATCTCCGCCTCTTGCAAAAACACTAAAGGTCACATTGTGAAACCACTTCAAAGCAAGTCCCAGCGCACCAAAGGGGCTAACAAAAAATATCAAAGCATGGCCTGGTTTGTAAGCCTGAACTAGATTACCCAAGCGCAAAAAAGCCGAAAGCATAAAACAAAACATCTGATATGGATTTGATTTGTGTTGATCTTTACGACTAGCAGGGATTCTTAAAATAGTTAAATTGCCTTGAACTTCTTTGCTTGGCAAATCGGCATAAGCCGAAGTCAAGACAACTACCTTGGTTCCTCTTGCTGCAAGCAACTGAGCGTACTGACGGCAAGCATTAGCAGCACCACCACCAATTGGCGGATATTCATAACTCACTAGCAAAAGGCTTTTCATCGACTACGACTAAAGTAAAGCTCGTTATTCAACAAGCCATTATGTACCTTGAGGTTCTCTAAATTAAATCCTTGTGGCTTAAGATGCTTGAACAAAACATCAGCCTTGGCATATTCATAAGGATAGCCGCCAAGCCAATCTTTGATATCAACACTCCATGACATTCCGCGCAATTGTTTATGCTCGCGAATGGCACGAACCGGATTACGCAAAGTAATTAAGTAAACCAAGATCATTGCTGACTGGGCCGCTAAGTCAATCAATGACTGGATAAAGCCAGGCATGCTCATATAGAATTTCTTTTCCCAAAGCCAAAGCTTGGAATTACCAATACGTCCATCAGGCATAAACTGAAAACCATCTGCATCATTATAAATAGCAATATAAAAACCACCATTCTTTGCAACTCTTGCTGCAGCGTTATCAATAGCCTTCCACATCTCACCAGTGTGATGAAGCACACCCCAAGAATAAACAAAATCAAATTCACCAAGTGAAGTCATAAACTCATTATCAAGTACAGAACCATGAACTACTTTCCAATCATCTGGACTGTCCATTGATTCTTTGAGCTGCTGGCAACAAGCAACTGAGTTTTGATCAATATCCATACTGACAATTGACTTTGCACCAAGCTTGCGAGCAGCTAGTGAAAACAATCCACTACCACAACCAATATCAAGAAATGTCTTGCCCTTGAGCGCATCTTTACCACAAAACTCTTCTAGCGATTTGACGGCTTCAGCTATACGTTCTTCATTAAGATGTTTATCAACAAACCCTTGCCAGTTTTGCCCAAAAGCAAAAGCCTTCTCTCCACTAGATTCAACAATTACAGTATTAGTCATGAACTTCCCTAGAAATTACCTTTGATCTATTGTAGTGTAATTCTGCTCGTTTGGCCCAGTATATATTTGTCTTGGTCTAAAGATTTTCTTGACTCCGCTGTCACGCTGCTCTTTCCAATGTGCTAACCAGCCAGGAATTCTGCCAAGTGCAAACATCACAGTAAACATATCAACTGGAATATTAAGTGCTTTATAGATGATTCCAGAGTAGAAATCTACATTCGGATATAAATTACGACTTACAAAGTATTCATCCCTAAGTGCTTCTTCTTCAAGTCCTCTTGCCAGATCAAGTAATGGATCACTAACACCAAGCTTGCTTAAAACAGTATCGCAAGACTGACGTAGGATCTTCGCTCTTGGATCAAAGTTTTTATAAACTCTATGACCAAAGCCCATCAATCTAATATTGGTTTTCTTGTCTTTGACTTTACCTAAGAAAGTCTTGTAATCATCCCCGCTCGCTTGGATTCCTTCAAGCATGTCAAGTACAGCTTGATTGGCACCACCATGAAGCGGTCCCCAAAGAGCTGAGATTCCTGCTGAAACTGCTGCATACATACTTGCACCCGAGCTTTGTACAGTACGAACAGTAGACGTAGAACAGTTTTGCTCATGGTCAGCATGTAAAATCAATAATTGATTAATCACTTTAACAATATCTGGATCAATCTCATAAGGCTCAGTTGGTACTGCAAACATCATGTTAAGGAAGTTACTGCAATAAGTAAGTGAGTTGTCAGGATAAATCAAAGGTTGTCCAATTGATTTTTTATAAGAGAAAGCTGCAATCGTTCTTAGTTTAGAAAGAATACGGATGATATCCAGATTGACTTGCTCATCACTTGGCGTGTCTTGTGACTTAGGATAGTAAGTTGAAAGAGAACTTGTCATCGCACTTAGAATAGCCATCGGATGAGCGCTACTTGGATAACCAGAAAATAAATGAATCATATCTTCGTGTAACAAAGAATGTTTGGTAAGTCCTCTAGAAAATCCTTCTAGTTCAGTTTTATTTGGCAATTTGCCATAAATTAATAGATAGGCAACTTCAACAAATGTGGACTTCTCAGCAAGATCTTCGATGCCATAACCTCTGTATCTCAGGATTCCTTTTTCACCATCAATAAATGTAATTGCACTTGTGCAAGAACCTGTGTTCACAAAACCATTATCAAGAGTAATCAAACCAGTTTCAGCCCTTAGTTTAGAGATATCAATAGCTCTTTCACCTTCTGTACCCTCAATAACGGGGCAATCGAGTTGTTTACCATCAATATTTATACTGGCGCTAGTTTTAGTCTCTGTATTAGAACTCATATAATTTATCTTCCCATAATTACAATATTTCATGTATGTAAAATAATCTAATTATAGGAAATTGCGTAATTGGAGCAGCTTGCCGAGTCGTAGCAAAGCGAAGACTGGAGTAAAGGCAAGTCACCATAATACACACCCATCCATCAAGTGGACTAGCCTGATACAATATTTAACTTATGGCAAGTAAAAAAAGAGATAGTTGGTCAAGTAATTTCGGTTTTATAATGGCTGCTGCTGGAGCTGCAATTGGCTTAGGAAATATTTGGCGTTTCCCATATGTCTGCGGAGAAAACGGTGGTGGTGCCTTCCTTATAGTCTATTTAGCTTGTGTCTTCTTAATCGGAATGCCCGTTTTGGTTGGCGAGCTTCTCATCGGTAGAAAAGCCGGGATAGGTGGTGCCGGCGCATTTAGCGCATTGATTAAAAAAAACAAAAAGCTCTGGGGCTTTGTTGGTCTTCTTGGAATTCTCGCTGGATTTTTGATCACGAGTTATTACACCATCATCGCTGGCTGGACACTTGAATATCTCTGGCAATCGTTCATGGGTAATGTTGCAACAATGGATGCTGAAAGTTCCAAGAACTATTTTGAGACCTTTATGGCTTCTGACTCTCGTCAAATTTTTTGGCATGTTGGCTTTTCAATTGTCACAATTGCAATTGTTTCTGGTGGTGTCAGTGGTGGCATCGAAAAAGTAGCCAGTATACTTATGCCGATTTTGCTATTGATACTAGTAGGTCTTGCTTTGTTTGGATTAAATTTAGAAGCATCAATGCAAGCTGCTGGTAGCGGAA
>JAQCFG010000037.1 GCA_027618255.1 Cyanobacteriota bacterium | reverse complement strand
TTTTGGTCATAGCTCTACAAACTTGGGTTCATATTATAAAGGGCTAGTCCAAAACTTCAAAAAGAATTTTAAACACTTACGTACAACCAAACATACTCATGCACCAGTGGATGATGCAATAGGTAATGCTGAAGCAATGCTCAAAATCAATGATCGATTTGACTTAGGTCTAATCAACCCAGCTTAATCAAATCACATCCGTCTTCGCTTCGCTACGACGCGATTTGCAAAACTCATCAACCAAGCTTAATGAGTTTTGCAAACTTCGGATCCAATAATTTCTTTAACCCATTAAAATCAACGTTATAGAGTATCTTTTGACCGCTACCAAGCACTTGCAGAACCTTGCCCTCACCAAATTTGGAGTGTTTAACTCTATCGCCCTGTGCAAACTCTACAAAAAAATCTCTACCTATTTGACGTTTTCCGCTATTAGCGGAACTCATGCTTCGCATGGTCCCGACCTCTTGTGCATCAACATCACTAGCAAAACTTCGTTTTGCAGGATGTTGTAATGAATTATCTACTTGCTGGCGGCGTACTCTAGCCCGAGCATCATCACCACGACCTTGGTCATAGTAACTAGCACTACCCTGAAATCCAGCTTGCAGGTTCAGGGAGGATGGAGAGCCCTTGTCTGTGGTAAAGGAACTGCAGTCCCGTAAGTCGTCAGTAAAGGCCTCGCGACTAAAACCACGTTCTGGTTTTTTAGTACCAGTATAACCAGGTGCGAAACTCGATTGAGATTCATTGGAGCATGATTGTCCGTAATATCCCTGCAATAGTTCACGCGGCGCCTCAGCGATAAACCTACTCACTGAGGCATATTCAGATTGTCCAAAAATTCTTCTGCGCCTTGCATGAGTAAAATATAGTTTGTCTTCAGCACGAGTCACGCCAACATACATTAAGCGGCGTTCTTCTTCCAATTGAGTTTTGTCAGGAGAGTCCAAACTACGTTTGTGCGGGAAGATACCTTCTTCCATACCAGCGAGAAAAACAACCGGAAATTCCAGTCCCTTAGCGGCATGTAGAGTCATCATCACTACAGCACGTCCGTTTTTGTCCTTGGTGTTTTCTTGTTCACTTAATAAAGAAACCTCAGCCAAAAAATCTCCAAGACTATTGTCTTCAGAGTGCAAAGCAAAATCAGTTGCAACTCCAATTAATTCTTGAATATTGTCGATGCGAGATTCAGACTCAGCATCAGATGATTTAACCAACATATCTAAGTAACCGCTCTTGCGTACCAGCTCTTCAACCAAGTCACCAAGGTCCAATGACTTTTCTTTAAGACGCAAGTCTTCCATCAAATCAACAAATTCTTTGATTTTCTTTTTGGTAGGTTCATTAAGAGAGTCCATCTCTTCAATCTCAAGCATGGTTCGATACAAACTATATGACCTCTGGTTAGCATACTCCTCTATCTTAGTAATAGTAGTAGCACCAATTCCTCGACGAGGCTCATTAATAATACGTTTGAGACTAGCAGAGTCAGAAGGATTGTGGATTGATTTGAGGTAAGAAATCATATCCTTGATTTCTTTACGGTCATAGAATCTAAAACCACCAACAATCACATAAGGCATATTGCGCCTCAACAAGGCTTCTTCCAGCGCACGAGACTGCACATTGGTTCTATAAAGAATCGCGAAATCAGTGAGTGCAGCGCCGCCAGCTACTCGCCTTTGAATCTCAGCCGTTATATATTGAGCTTCTTCAATTTCATCTGCTGCTTCAAAGACATTGACTTTGTCACCTTCTGACTTAGTTGCAATCAAGGTCTTCTCGATACGTTCAGTATTATTGTTGATAATTTCATTCGCGACTTTAAGAATAGTTTCAGTAGAACGATAATTATGTTCAAGTTTGATAATGTCAGCATCTGGGTAATCCTCTTGAAAACCCAAGATGATTTTGTAATCAGCCCCGCGCCAAGAATAAATACTTTGATCAACGTCACCAACCACAGTCAGTGTGCGCTCTCCGCGAGCAAACTCCTCTTTGAGATTAGGACCCGTAGCAAGCAAAGTAATCAATTCATACTGCGCATGATTAGTATCCTGATACTCATCAACCAAAATATGTTTGAATCGATCACTATAATATCTTTGCAAATTCTGATTATTACGCAAGAGCATCACGCTCATCAACAGCAAATCATCAAAATCAAAAGCATTATTACGGCACATGATCTCTTCATACTTAGAATAAATCTGCGCTATTTTTTCTTCGCGGTAATCTAAAGCAGAGCTATGAAAATCTCTCGCTAGTTTTTTTTCGTTCTTCGCTTCACTAATTCTGTAACGAACTGACTTCGGTACATAAATCTTGGGATCCAAGTCTAATGTCTTAATTGCATCTTTGACAGCGTTGACAGAATCTGTCTCATCAAAAATAGTAAAATTTTTGGTCCAACGTCTAGTGCTACCGTCAGCGGCAATTAGCTCTAGTTTGTCGATATCCTGTCTAAGGATCCTGGCACAAACCGAATGAAAAGTACCAAGCCATGCGTATTTTATGTTTTCTTCAGAAACGAGTTTTGTGACTCGTTCCTTCATTTCCTTAGCAGCTTTATTGGTAAAAGTAACCGACAAAATCGAACCCGAGTGAACTCCATTTGATATAAGGTGGGCAATTCTATGGGTCAGGACCTTGGTCTTACCACTGCCTGCACCAGCCAATACCAAAAGCGGTGAACCTCTCTGAATAACGGCTTGTTTTTGGGCTGGATTCAAGCCCTTAGTTATTTCTTCTTCTGTTATGACAGTATTTCCCAAATTTTTGACTATTTTTTGCTAAGATCTATATCAACCTTGTTGCTAACAAAATATTAGCACCTTGGTGAGGATTTTTTATGATGATGAGTAATTCTTTAGATATAGCGAAAACAAGAGATAGCTTAAATATTCCAAGTACATTTGATCTTAATGAAGAGTTTAAAAACATCATGGATGAGGGCAATCACCTGATTGCAATGATTGGTAGTAAAGACCTTTCAATGAGCCAAATCAAAATCATTGAAATGATTGCATTTGGTTTAGCCTCATGCGGCAATACCATTATTACCAGTGGCGGCTATTGTGGTACTAACTACGCAACGATCAAAGGGGCTCTCAGAGCAAGTTCCGACAAACTCAAAGTCATTCTCCCACAGACAATCAGCCAACAAATCAAAGAAGTCCAGGATCAATTAATTGGAGTTCAGCATATAATTGAACATTCTGAACGTGAACATATGCTGCTTTCTGATGCTAGTCGTCTTTGCAATAGAGAAATCGTTTCTGATTGTCAGCAATTAATTTGCTTCCTTTATAGAGACTCCAAGACTTTACTTGATGCTCTTGATTTTGCTCATAGCTTGAATAAAGTTGTGACAGTGTTCTACCTTGATTAAAACGCAATGTACTAACCCAATATTTATTATAGGTTGCCCCCGCTCGGGAACCACGCTACTAGCGAGTATTCTCAATAGACATAGTCAAATAGCTTCTGGGACCGAGACACATTTCTTTGACTTTGTCTCCAGGCGCAACATTAACTGGAAAGAATTTACACTCACGAGCTTCACTAAATTACTAGCAGAATCACGGATTCAGGATTTTATTCAAGCTGCAGGTATTAGCAAAGAAAAACTAATCAAGAATTATAAACAAGACCCACAAAGCAAATACCAATCCAAACTTGAAATAGATCAATTCTACAAAAAAGAAGTCTTTGATCTATTGATGAATAGCTTTCTAGATAGTAGATCCAAAGCAAGATTGTGCGAGAACACTCCTCAACATCTTTGCCATATAGAAGAAATTTTGACTTTGTATCCACAAGCCAAATTTATCCATTTAATTAGAGACGGTAGAGATACGATTAGATCATTAATGCAAATGCCATGGCGGCCAAAGGGCTTACTCAATAACGCCAGATTCTGGGTACAAAACCTCAAAGAAGTTTCTAAGACAATTAACAAACTTGATACAGACTCAATCCTGGAAATTCGCTATGAAGAATTAGTTACAAAACCAGAAGAGAGCCTAGAATTAATTTGTGATTTCCTTGAAGAAAAATATGAACCTGGTTTACTTGACAACTCTAAAGATCAAGCCGCCATATATTCCAACTGGGAGAGTAGTTGGAAACAAAAAACCCGAACTCAACTCAACACTGATTCTATCAATAGCTGGCAAACAGAACTAGATCAAGATAGTCAAGCCCTACTTAATTGGTACCTCAAAGATATTCTCACTGGTTTAGGTTATGAAGCTCAAGAGACCAAATTAACAAATAAACAAAAACTCAAACTTGGACTTGAATCTCTCTCTATCTGTTGGCGCAAGTTGGTTAGAACAGTACTTAATTTTATTAATAGATAATCAAGTAGTCAGGTTATAATTAAGTAATGCAGCGTTTGTGTTTAATTCTCACAGTTTTTATTAGTTTCCAACCAGTTCTTGCCAAAAACAAACTAATAAGAGGTCCTTACCTGCAAGCAGCAACTGACGATTCTATAACCATTCGCTGGCGCACAGAAGATCCAAGCCCCACTTTTGTTAAGTACAAGGCTTATGGAGATAAAGACAACAAACAATATCAAGACTTGGTTCAAACCACAGAACATCAAGCCAAACTCATTGGACTCAAACCCCAAACAAAATATTTTTACACTCTATATTCTCAAGAGAAAAAAGATCAGATCTTACTTGGAGAAGATAGACTTAAGTCATTTTTCTTTAACACTAAGCCAGACCGAGACAAAACAGATTACACCAGTTATGTATGGGTCTTAGGCGATCCTGGAACCAATGGCACCAAAAAATATGATTACTCTGACAAAAAATCTCAGCTCAAGGTTAGAGATGCATTTTATGACTATCACGCTGCTCAAAAACTTCCGGCACCAAGCTTAATTCTCACACTTGGTGACAACGCTTATCCATATGCAAGTGATGAGGATTTACAAAGAGCAATCTTTGAACCCTATCAAGAGATACTTAGCTATGTACCGATCTTCCCGGTCTTTGGTAATCATGACGCAGGTTACAACAAAAAGCATAAGACCTATACGGCAAGATCTTACCCTCAGCCGCATGGCAGCTACTTTGATACTTTTAGTTTCCCAGAAACAGGCAAAGCATATTATTCCTTTAATGATGCTCAAGTGCATTTTATTGTTTTAGACTCCTACGATTCCTATTGGGAAGATCTCAAGGCAGACAGATCCAATCTCGGTAAAGCCTGGACTAGCAAAAGTACAGCCCAGAACTCAATGATCGAATGGCTCAAACAAGATCTTGCTATTAATAAAAACGCCGACTGGACTATTGTTGCCTATCATCACCCTGCCTATGCAACCAATGATGATGACATTAATGAAGGTGTTTGGCAGGATTGGATGAAAACCAATATCGTGCCTTTACTCGAAAAGCATAAAGTAGATCTGGTACTCAATGGTCATGTCCACAACTATCAAAGATCATATCAATTAGCTGATTTCAAAGTAGTTTCCAAAAACAAAGACAAATACCAAAAAGGCTTAGGCACTATTTATACTATCCTTGGCTGTTCTGGACAATCCTACAAAGAAGCAGATACTAGTGAACTCATTTATCAAGCCTTTGCCAAAGAAGGTTCTATCTTGCTCAAAATCAATCCCAAAGAGCTTGATCTCAAATTTATTTCAATTGATGGCACAATCTTAGACAAGTTTAAAATTGTCAAGAATTGACACACTGCTAACAATGCTAAAATAGATTCAATGAACAACATTGCCATACTAGGAGCAACAGGAAACGTAGGTCGACTACTGGTAGATCTACTTGAAGAGCGCAAGTTCCCTTTCAAGACACTCAAACTTTTGGCTAGTAAGCGTTCAGCAGGAACGACTCTCACTTCCAAGGCCGGTAATGAATATACTATTGAGCTTGCCGAGCCTGATGCTTTTGACGGTATCGATATTGTTTTTGCATCTGCAGGTTCAGACACAAGTAAAAGATTTGCTCCAGAAATAATCAAACGCGGAGGAGTAATCATCGACAACTCAAGTGCGTTTCGTATGGATCCAGAAGTCCCATTGGTGGTTCCAGAAGTTAACGCCGAAGATATTGCCAAGCACAAAGGTATCATCGCTAATCCCAATTGCTCCACAGCCCCCTTAGTGCTTGCTCTAAAGCCACTAGGCGAGAGATTTGGAATCAAGCGGGTAGTAGTCAGCACTTATCAAAGTACCTCAGGGGCTGGCAAAGCAGCAATGGACGAACTTACTGCATCAAGTAAAAACCCCAAAGGATTCGAATACAAAGAATTTATTCATCCTATTGCTTATAACCTCATTCCACAGATAGATGTTTTTACTGATAATGATTACACCAAAGAAGAAATGAAACTCATTAACGAGAGCCGCAAAATGCTACACCGACCAGATCTTGCAATCACTTGCACGGCAGTGCGTGTGCCTGTTTTAATTTCACACTCTGAATCTGTTAATGTCGAGTTTGACAAAGACATAAGTATTGAAGCTATCAAAAAGATTTGGTCAGAAACCAAATCACTTGAAATAATGGATGACCCATCTTCAAGCATCTACCCGATGCCATCCAATGTTACAGGCAAAGACCCTGTCTATGTTGGTCGCATCCGCCTTGATGAGAGCCAGCCCAAGACCATCAACTTTTGGTTGGTTTCTGACAACCTGCGTATTGGTGCAGCTTTGAATGCAGTGAGAATTGGCGAGGAATTGATTAAGCAGAAGGCTGTGGCATAACAAGACCAAGTTCTTTAATTTCAGCTTTATTAAGACCCACTGCCCGCTTAGCAAAATCAATCATTTCAGAGACCTGTGCACGAGTGCTCAAAATAGAATCTTGAAACTGAACAACTAATTCATTAATCACTTGAGTAAGCTTCTCCTGAACCGATTTAAAATTGTTTCCAGAACTTGTATGAAAACTTTTTGTATCAGTATTTCTATTCTTACGGCCTTCCTCATGAACGGCAACTCTACGTTTGGTTTTAGCAACCATATGCAAAGCAGTTTCTAGTAATAATTTCTTTTGATCATCAGTTCCGGCAGAGTTGACCAGCATAGTAGCTAATGGCTTATCGCTTATCCCTTCTAGAAAAACTCGATTAAACATTTCTGTGCTAGCCAATACCTTCTTTTGCTTAGGTACCTTAGGGTTTTGATTTTGCGCATTCGCAAAAAACATCCCCAGCAAAGCGTCTTTGGCAGGATGGATCATATTAGAAAAAAAATTCACAGACATAGCCCAAAATAATAGCACTCGCCATGGATTCTAGTCAAAACTTGCCAAAAGCACCACTATTAAGCCATAATCATAAGTCATGACCAATTTTGGACAAATTATCACCGCAATGGTGACACCTTTCAAGGCTGAAAATAAACACGAGATCGATTTTGCAGCAACCGAGCGCCTGATAGAGCACTTGGTCAACAACGGTAGCGATTCAATTATTATTTCTGGAACCACTGGTGAAAGTCCGACTCTTAGTCATGACGAGGAAGTTGAATTATTTCTTTGTGCGCAAAAGAAAGTCAAAGAACTTGGTAGCAACACTAAGATCATCTTTGGTGCCGGTTCCAACTGCACACAAACTTCTATTAGGATGAGTCTCAAAGCCCAAGAGCTTGGAGCTGATGGACTTCTGATAGTCACTCCTTATTACAACAAACCAAATCAAAAAGGTTTACTGGCACATTTTTCATTAATCGCCGAAGCGACTAGCTTACCAATAATTCTATACAACGTACCTTCAAGAACGAATATCAGTCTCAAGGCTGAAACAATCATTGAGCTTAACTCACGTTATCCGCATATCTGTTCACTCAAAGAAGCAAGTAGCAATATCGATATCATCACTCAACTGCGCAGCAAACTCAAAGCCAAAGACTTTTCTATTTATTCTGGTGACGATAGCCTAACACTGCCGATGCTTGCTGTTGGGGCTGATGGGGTAATTTCGGTTGCTGCACATCTAGTTGGTAATCAAATGCAAGTGATGATAAGGGCTTTCAAGGCTGGTGATCATACAAAAGCCCAGGAAATACAAGCTAAATTGATGCCTTTGTTTGATACTTTATTTATTGAACCAAATCCCACCTGTATTAAAGAAGCTTTGGGTATAATAGGAATGTGCTCAGCGATTTTACGCGAGCCACTCGTTCCTCTCTCACAAGAGCAACGACAAGACCTCAAAAAAACAATTGAGAGTCTACAAACAGTTTTAAATTAAATGAAAAACAAATCGACCGTGACCAGCACAGCAATCCCTAGGGACCCAACAAAAATAGTGAAAGTAATTTCGCTGGGAGGGCTCTATGAGATCGGCAAAAATACTTGGGTCTACGAGTGTGGTGACGACATCATTCTTATTGACGCTGGATTAGCTTTCCCCACAGTAGATATGATTGGCGTAGATATTGTTTTACCAAAACTAAACTACATCATTGAAAACAAACATCGTATAAGAGCTTTGGTTCTTACTCATGGTCACGAAGATCATATTGGTGGTGTTGTACCGATGCTCAAAGAAGTTAATATTCCAATTATATATGGACCACCACTAGCGCTTGCCTTACTTAAAGCCAAACTAGCTGAAGCCAAAATCTCCGGCACACCCATTAAGCAAGTCGCTGACAGGGCTGTAGTCTCAGTCGGTGATCATTTCACCTTTAGATATTTAAGAAACAATCACAGTATCGCTGATAGTTTCACCTTGATTATTGAAACACCAGCTGGCAGAATTATTCATAGTGGCGACTTTAAATTCGATCACAGTCCAATTGATGGCAACTTTTTTGATATTGCACCGCTAGCCAAAGCCGGTGAAGATGGTGTGACATTATTAATCAGCGATAGTACCAACGCCGAGAAACCTACTTATACTCCTTCAGAAAAAGCAGTAATTCCCAAACTCAAAGATCTAATTGTCAACTCCAAACGCAGATGTTATATCACGACCTTTGCATCGCAAGTTCACAGGGTCAAACTGATCATGGAATTAGTTTTGGGAGCTGGCAAAAAGTTAGCTTTGTTTGGTAGATCAATGATCAACCTAGCAGCAATCTCTAGAGAGCTTGGCTATATCTCAATCCCTGACAACTTTATAGTTAAGCAAGAGGATGTTCACAAAATCCCACCTGGCGAATTAGTAATTCTCAGTACCGGTTCTCAAGGAGAACAATTTGCTGCACTTTCTCGTATCGCCCGCAAGGAGCACAAATATCTCAAAGTAGAACCAGGCGACACTGTTGTCATGAGCTCATCACCAATTCCAGGAAACGAAAAATCAGTCAACAACTTAATCAATCTGCTTTCAGCAAGTGGCGGCGAGGTGATTTATGGAGCAGCTCAAGGAATTCATGTTTCTGGTCACGCTAGTAGAGAAGAACAAAAACTCATGATCAGTTTGGCTCAACCTGAGTACTTTATGCCATGTCATGGTGAGTATCGAATGCTAGTTGCTCACGGCCAAACTGGCATAGACTGCGGTGTTGATCCAGAAAAAATATTTTTGATGGACAATGGTGACGTGCTTGAAATGCAAGACGGCAAGTGCAAAGTCATCGACAAAGTAGAAGCCGGCATCATCATGGTAGACAATGCCAATGTTGGAGAACTGGACACTGGTATCATGCTCGAACGCCGCATGGTAGCTTCAGAAGGAATGCTAACAATTGTCATGGTGCTAAATGCCTATGGTGACATCATGAGCGATGTCAAAATCTACTCACGTGGAATTATTCTTTCCAATAAAGAAAAAGCTCTCATTGAAACCATGCAAAAATCCAAAAGCAATATCAATGTCAAAGAAGCCTTCTACCAAAAAATCAAAGAAATCGCAATTGAAGCAGTAGCCAAAAGTCCGCATAATCCTCACGGCTCAGCAGACAAAAAAATGACTGAGAAGATCGAAATAGCCAAAATCGAAACCGACGTTAAATCAGAAATTCACCGTTTTGTTGATGACAAAATGCATAGACACCCATTATTAGAGGTGATGGTGATGGAATATACTGGTAAAGCTGCGGCTAATGTGGTTGGGGCTTAAGTCCTTCATAATTTATTAATAAAGTCGACTAGCCTAGCTCTTGTAAAATAATACCTGCTTTGCTATGATTAATAATCAGGAGATCAAATATTATGACAAGTTTACAAGCACCTATTTCAACAGCAACAGCAAACCCCACTGGAGCGCCAATAGCCCATCAACTAGTAGAGACGGGTGACTCGAGAGCAGTACCAACAGAGAATACTCGCCAAGAATCAAACAACTTAGCTAGAGCTTTAGCAGCTAACAGTCCACAAGCAAGCTTGAAAGAGGGAGAAGTTTTAAATATAGGTGGTTATGGAGTTAAGCTAGTAGCGACAGATGGTAAACAAGCTCAAATAAGTATAAAAAATCCAGATGGTTCATATTTAATGGATGAGGGAACCAGATTACCTGGTGAACACCTTCCACTAAATTCAGGGCTTGGTGGGAGCAGAAGAAAAGTGCTTGGTGTACCTCTTGGACAAGCTGCCATGCTCGTCCTCACTCGCCAAATAGACGAATCAATAGTAATCGGCGACAATATCGTAATTACGATTGTCGGCATTCGCGGCGACAAAGTGAGACTTGGTATAGAAGCCCCAAGAGACGTTAGTGTCCATAGACAAGAAGTTCATGATGATATTCAAAGAGAAAGAGAACGGGCTCAAGGTGAATCTGAACAAAATGAAACAGATTTAGCTTCTTAGTTCCTTGCTATAAACTTAAATTATTATTTACCATTGAGTATCACATGTTAAACTCAATCTAACGAGCAGGCACAAGCCCATTAACTAGATTAATCGAGAGGCTCGTCATAACTTAAGGAGAAACCATAATGCCAATCGCAAATTATCAACAGTACTGCACAATGTTAGACAGAGCCAAAAAGGGCAAGTTCGCTTACCCTGCTATCAACATCACATCAATCGCTACTATCAATGCAGCCCTGAAGGGTTTTGCTGATGCTAAGTCAGATGGGATTATTCAAGTATCTACTGGTGGCGGAGAGTTTGCTTCTGGTTTATCACAAAAAGATATGGTGCTCGGTTCAATCGTTTTGGCTGACGCTTGCCGTACTCTTGCAGAAAAATATAATGTAATGATCGCGCTTCACACAGATCATTGCCAGCCAGGCAAGGTTGATAGTTTCCTCAGACCGCTTATTGCTGAGACTGCAAGACGCAGAGCTGCAGGACAGCCTAATCTTTTTAATTCACATATGTTTGATGGTTCAGAGCTATCACTGACAGAGAACCTAGCTTTGTCTAAAGAATTATTAGAGCTTTGTGCTGTAAACGAAATCATTCTTGAAGTTGAAACTGGAGTAGTTGGCGGCGAAGAAGATGGACACGATACTTCTGGTGTTGCTATAGACAAGCTTTATACTAGTCCAGAAGATATGCTTGAAGTTCACGAAACTCTAATTAAAGTTGGCGGCAGATTTATGCTGGCTGCTACTTTTGGTAATGTTCATGGTGTTTACAAACCTGGCAATGTCAAACTCACTCCAACTATTTTGAGAGATGGTCAAAAAGCAATCACCGACAAACACGGTGCTGCTGCTGCTCTTGATCTTGTTTTTCACGGTGGTTCTGGTTCCGAGCTAAGCGACATTCATGAAACGCTCAACTATGGTGTAATCAAAATGAATGTAGATACTGATACTCAATATGCTTTCACTCAACCAATCGTTGATCACATGTTCAAAAACTACGATGCGGTTCTCAAGATTGATGGTGAAGTTGGCAACAAAAAGTTCTACGACCCGCGCTCTTATATCAAAAAAGCAGAAGGAAACATGGCAGCGAGAATTCAACGCGCTTGTGATGATCTTAAGTCAACAGGGAAGTCGGTACTGTCAGGCGCTGTAACTGCATAGTTGTCAGTGTGTTTGAGTAGACCTCTTTCGCAAAAGGTCTAATGAATAAGCTCTAGCTATGCTTGCAGTCCAAAATCCAGCTGCATATCAATTTCGCGCGTCTGCTCTTCTTGGTAGCTAAAGTTGTCAATCAACTCATCAAAACAGTTGAGCAAATTAACTTCTTTGCCGGTGTTAAGTCTATTACCCTGCATTAGAACATCGAAGAATGCTCTAACGATCATCTTGTTAACACTTCCCTTAAGATAGGAAATTGTCAAAGAAAATATAGTTTTGACATTCACTGTGTCATAGCCCATCTGGTAATAAAAGTTGCGGAGGGATTCTACTTGTTTTAGAATCTCATCCTTGCACAATCCCCTGTTGTAAGTGCCCATTGGTTCGAGCGTGAATTTATCTTGCATCACTTTCTCCTTTATATTCGTCATCATCTTTGATGACCTAGGTTGATTATGGGAACCTGCTTTCGCAAATCTAAAATAAACCTTAATAACAGTATTACACTATCCGTGGCACTTGTCCAGCGAAGTAAAATAAATTTTGTTTAATCTTGGGAACAATTCACCTTTGCCAAAGGAAGGCGCAGGCACAGTTCGCTATGTTATATTCAAACTTATGCCATTAGATCAAAAAATAGTAACTGTCGGGATAGATATGGGCGGCACCAAGATTGCAGCCTGTCCATTCGTCAATGGTCAATTAGTTAAAGACCAAGAACTGCGCGAACCAACTCCACAAAATGACGCAGAAGCAATATTACAGACCATGACCAACATGATTGAAGAACTCAAAAAAACTAACGACATCAAAGCGGTTGGAATTTCAACAGCTGGCATTGTCAGTAACGACGGCGTCATGATTGGCGGTTGCGGCAATATCAAAGGCTGGAAGGGTACCAAAGTAAAAGCAGAGCTTGAAAAAAGACTCGGCATCACTGTTGAAGTAGAAAACGACGCCAACTGCGCAGCACTTGCTGAAGCAACTGTAGGCTGTGCCAAGAATTATGATCCAGTCTTGCTGGTGATTGTAGGAACAGGAATCGGTGGTGGCATAATCTGGGGCAACAAAGTTTGGCGCGGGGCTAACTACGCAGGTGGCGAGATTGGACATATCAAACTCACCGACAAAAAAGCAAGAAGATGCACTTGCGGCGACTGGGATTGCTGGGAAGCATACGCCTCAGGCACAGGTCTGCAAAACACCTCTCACTTATTTTTTGCTGATCCTGAAATGGATAACTATAAACTTATGGATTTACACCACAAAGGTGACCAGACTGCAATTGACGTAATCAACCAATGGCATGACTATCTTGCTCTTGGTATGGCTAGTGTCATCAACACACTTGATCCAGAAGCTGTTGTTGTCAGTGGTGGCATGGCTCAATTTATCAACTACACAAAACTCAACAAGAAAGTTAGAGACAGAGTTGTAGACGCACTCAAAGACAAAATTAATATCTTAGAAGGATCGATGGGTAATGACTCTGGAATGGTTGGAGCTGCTTGCTTAGCCAATTTTGCTGCTCAAAAAAATGGCATGGTAAGAGTAGACTTGTTTCGAAAGTCAATATTATCCTAAAAGCAACACGCAACATTCGTTGCGGTTGCTACCTTTTTTCAGGCGACCTGTATTTCGAAACTACGTTTCGAAACAGGTCTAGTTAAGCGAAGGACTTCCCCAAAATCCTTTAGCTGACCGCCCCACTAACACTGCGCTCTTGAGCCCCTTGATTTGGATTCAGCAGCTTGAGATTGTCTTTTTTCTTGACTTTGTAAATATTTCTAAACATCTCAATAGCTGGAGAAACAACTAATCCAAGGAATGGAATTCCTCGAATAGTGGTACTGAAGTTACCAATGGCATTGTAGATCTTCATCTTATTCTGTTCTTCAGTTGTATAACCCTCATCATTTCTCTTAGCAAAGAATAATGAATTCTCTGTACCAATCAAATGTCTTAAACCAATACGCATCGCCGTAACAAGCTCAGAAGCTTTGAGCGCGTGCTCTTGTTCCTTGGCCTTTTTTTCTAGATTCCCCAGCTTGATTTTAATTGCATATGGATTCTTGAAATCATTGACTTGAACATTTAAGGACTGGAGCGTTGCTGCTATGTAACCAGATCCAGGAACAGAACTCTGATTCAAATGATCCACAAAATGTTTATAAGCATCATAGGAATTATACTCAATGCCTTCAAGCTCTTTGCGGCGCTGTTTTGTCTCATAGAACTTGAGTATTAATTGAGGCAATCTTGTTTTCGCAAAATATATCACAGCATTAGGGAAAGACAAAACCATTGAATTCAAACCAATCAATCTATCAGCCCATCTCAATAATCTAGTACCATTGTCCTGCACATATGGATCAGACAACGCTACAAAAGCGTTTGGTAAAAGCATCAAAGTTCTTTGAAGTGGATGCAAATAATCATAGATATCACTAAAGAAAGTCGTCTTCTTGAATCTATTAAAGACATAACCATCCTTGACACCCTCTTCCAGTTGCTTAGTCTTAACACTTGCAAGAACCCCACCTTCTAAATTGGTTGGTCTAAATTTCTTAAAGAATGACTTGATCAAACCAGTAGAGTTCATTAGTTTCTGTAGGTATTTTTCAGAATATTCATCAAGATACTCAAGTACTTTAGCCGTACTATTTAAAGATGCTGACTGCAAACTAGCTGTGCTACCAGAATGAATCCCTAGTGATTTAAGCAATAGCGAGAACGAACTAGTAAAATCTTTTGCAAGCAAAGCAAGCTTAAATTGTCCATCTTCTTTTTCGAGCAACTTCTCTTTGACCTTCACTAAAGCACTAAAGAAATAAGGTAGTGCAGTAAAGGAACCAAAGATAGCTTGAATCATATGGGTAAAACCAACATTGTATTTATCCAACTCTACAATCTTAGAATTATTTGTTGACCATGAATCAAAATATGCCATAGTAACCCTCTGTAAAGAATTTAGGTTGGTTACGACTGGCATCATAATTTCAGAAAGTTCTGAACCATAGTTTGCAAAATCAAATGATTTTTGATCACCCATATAAGAAGATAGCGCTCCTAATAAGTGTGAAGGTAGACTAACCAGGGTTGAAAAAATAGAAGATGCGAATCTAATGGGGCTCAAGACTGAATTACCAAGAGAAAAGAGATTCTTTGTGTGTTTGGAAGCTGCTGCCCCTCTTGGTTTATCAGGGTCATGCTCCTCAGACGGGACAGTGAATACGTTTGGCATAAATTCAAACAAGGTTCGACGCATTGAAAAAATGAATGAAGTAATATGCCGAACAAAAGATTGTTGAGCCGTTCTTGTGAGAACATCATCAAAAACAAAAGGACGTTTATTCATGTTGACATTATCAACCTCGTCTGGTTTCGGTACCAGTTTACGAAAACCATAAATGAAGATACTAGAAAGAGCTTTAATAGTAGTAGTGAAATAATTCAACATGAAACTACCGTGTTCGTTTTCTTCATGAGTGACTATATTTTCTGCTTGATTAATCAAAGAAGACAAGATTAATGGCAGGGAGGCACCAAGCTCTACAATACTAACCGCTCTACGACTATGCCTGGTCAAGAAAGGATCTGGTTGTTTTGGCTGTTGTACTAAAGCGGCTTGCTGTTCTCGATTATCACCAGAAGCCTGACTACTTTGCTCCAAAGTCGGTAGCTTCGCGCTTGGCTGATCAGCCATTGTGCCCGGGTCATTATTTGCAGGATCACGAGTTTGCACTGCTCCCTGTTTCGTGGCGTCAAGCTCACTAGCCAAACTTTGTTTCGCTGGATTTCCGCCAATATTGGTATTCACATCAGCCATTGATTGTGGCTTGTCCTTTTCTATACAAATAGTTACCTAAGACCAAAGCTGGCCCTAGAAACTATTTCTTAAGTAATTACGATAATGTAATTACAAGATCCCCTGTAACAAGGGACTTAGCTATACATTTTAGCGCAAAATATGTCTGTACGTCTTGATGGATTAATGGAATTAGGGGTTATTAGCTATTCAATAGACTTGTTTTGAAAGTCGGAATTATCTCCAAAGGCAACACGCGCATTCCGCGCGGTTGCTACCTTTTTTAAAGCGACATCACTAGCAAAACGGGGTTTTGCAGGATGTCTAATCTTCGATTTTGGGTCTTTTGTAAGACCTCATTACACGAAACCTTCGGTTTCGAAAGAGGTCTAATAAAATGGTGCGCTTGAAGAGATTCGAACTCCCGACCCCCAGTTCCGGAAACTGGTGCTCTATCCAACTGAGCTACAAGCGCCTAGTTAAGTGCCATGAAATCCTGACGCTTCACTCAGGATGACAGAGAACTAAACTTGAGTATCTTTGCCCTGCCGCAGTTTTTGTAATTCCTGAAGCAAGTCTTTTTCTTTACCAGTTAAATTATTTGGAGTTACCACATTAATTTTGACAAAATGATCTCCGTTATTTGAAGGTCTATTGATCATTGGAAACCCAAGTTTTTTGAGATTAATAACTTCTCCAGCTTGAGTACCGGCTTTGACTTTGAGTTTTTCTGTTCCTCTTAGTGTAGACACATCAACTTCAGTACCAAGAGCAGCATCAGCAAAACCGATATTGATTTGAGAAAAAACATTAGCTCCCTCACGTTCAAAGTTTTTGTGCTTGCCAACATGAATTTGCAAATAAATATCACCAGAAGGTCCACCGTGAGATCCAGCATCACCCATGCCAGCGAGTCTCATGGTTGCACCATCATAAACACCAGCAGGAATAGTAACCTCAACTTCTTGATCTTCCCTCTTTAAACCCTTACCCTTGCACGGTTTGCATGGATTCTTAATTTCACTTCCGGTACCATTACAACTTGGGCAAGTGGTCGCTTGTCTGATTTGACCGAGTATCGTATTTTGCACAGTGCTAACTTGACCAGCACCACGACAGGTTGAACAAGTAACAATATCAGTATCTTTTTCTGCACCTTTGCCACCACAAGCCTTACAAGACTTGAGAGGATTCAATCTGATTTTCTTTTTGTGTTCTTTAATAGCGTCAATAAAATCTAAACGAATATCTACACTATGATCATGACCTTGTCTTGCTCTACTACGAGCACGTCCGCCACCAGCTCCAAAGCCACCACCAAAAAAACTTGAAAAGACATCACTCAGATCTTCAAAACCAGCTCCATTAAATCCACCGCCATAAGCGCCGCCGCCCATGCCTTTGAGACCATCCTTACCGTATTTATCATAGATAGTTTTCTTTTGCGAATCTTTAAGCACATCATAGGCTTCGCCTAGTTTTTTAAAAGTTTCTTCGCTACCAGTCTCGGTATTATCTGGATGATATTTACGCGCCGCTTTTTTATAAGCAGACTTAATGTCTTTTTCACTAGCATCACGCGAAACGCCTAATAATTCGTAATAATCTTCGCTATTTACTGTCACCACAAATTAATATTTTACACCATTGCATAGCATTTATACCCGTTAACAGCAAAATATCGAGGGTATATAACTAATATGTCAAAAGTCTTAGTATTTAGCGAACTAGTAGATGGCAAATTAAGTCATGCATCCAAAGAAATTATCAAATATACCGCTGAAAATTTCACCGCAGAAAATACAATTGCAGCAGTATTTGGTACAAATTCAACAGACGCTGCCCAAGAAGCTAGTAAAAACGGCGCCTCCAAAGTCTTCTTAATTGACAACCCAGCTTTTGAAACATTTAGATCAGATTTATTTTTAGCAGAACTTATCAAAATTGTTGAAAGCGAAAACCCAGACTTGATACTTGCCAACAACTCTATTGATGGCGAAGCATTAATGGGAATGGCAGCAGCCAAAACTAAAGCAAATATCGCAACAGATTGTGTCTCATTCAATAAAGACAGCAAGGAAGTAGGTAGAAGTGTTTACTCAAACAAACTCTTAGTTAGCTGCAAACTTGAAGCTGGACGCAAATCATTTATTAGTTTTAGACCAAACAATATTAAAGCAAACTCTAACCCTGAATCCTCTGGTGAAATAGTTAACGTAGATCCTGCGACTGATTCAAAAATAATCGTTGCAGATGTACAGAAATCAGCATCAAAAGAAATCCCTCTAACAGAAGCGAGTATCATTGTTTCAGGTGGAAGAGCCATGGCAAACGCCGAAAATTTTTCAATACTTAGAGACTTTGCAAGGAAGATCAACGCTGCCGTTGGAGCATCAAGAGCTGCTGTAGACAGTGGTTACGCCCCGCATAGTATGCAAGTTGGGCAAACAGGCAAAGTAGTTAGTCCCAATCTTTATATTGCTTGTGGAATTTCTGGTGCGATTCAGCATTTTGCTGGAATGGGTTCAAGCAAAGTTATTGTTGCAATCAACAAAGATCCAGAAGCTCCTATCTTTAAAAAAGCAGACTACGGTATTGTTGGTGATCTTTTTGAAATTGTACCTGCATTGACGGCTAAGGTTGATGCATTAGTTAAAGCATAATTTTATGCTTTGCATACGATCCCTTGTGATCTGCCTACGCAAGCCATTGGCTTGCTGCTTCGCTGTCTCTCATTGTTAAGATTGGAAGCCATAACCAGTTCGCTTACTGTTACAATATAAACATGAATGATGTCTTTGCAAACCTCGAATCCCTACAAACCCAATACACCCAAATCCTTGCTAATAATGAAACAGCACCATTTTATTTTCTGTTAACGCTTGGTTTCTTTGGTGGTCTAATTTCAAGCTTGCTTCCTTGTGTGCTTAGTTTACTACCCATCAACCTTGCTTATATAGGCACACTCAAAATTGATTGCCGCAAACAAGCATTTATCAACGCTGCCCAGTTTGTACTTGGAGTTGCTCTTGTTATGAGCATACTTGGGATCTCTGCCAGCTTTGCTTTTGCAGTGTTTACTGAATACAAGGCGCTTATTAATCTAACAATTGGTTTATTAATTACTTTAATGGCGTTTAGTGTTGCTGGTATTTTCAAATTTGCTTTGCCACAATTTATAACTAAGGTACCTGAAGCTAGTCCTTTTGTTGTGGGTTTAACTTTTGCACTAGTCAGCTCTCCTTGCTCTAGCCCTGTCTTAGTCAGTGTAGTAAGTGTTGCGGCTGGACTTGGTTCTACAATCAAAAGTTTAATTTTGATGTTCGGTTATTCAATTGGTTATACAGCGATTATATTCTTTGCAAGTTTATTCACTGGCTTAGTAAAACAACTAGATTGGTTCAAATCCAATAGTGATGGCTTTACCAAATTTTCTGCAATAATACTTGGAGTCTTTGGGCTCTTCTACATCTATATAGGAATCGCTGGACTACTGTGAATCCTGACTTAGCACAAATCAAAAAAGATCTCAAGCAAAAGCTCTCAGAGCATAGATTTCAGCACACGCAGTCAGTAACAGAAACTGCTATTCGTTTTGCAAAAGCATATCAATTAACAGAAGAGACAATAAACAAAATAGAAATCGCTGCATGGCTGCATGATGCCTGCAAAGAATTGAAGAATAATGAGCTCTTGCAACTAGCAGAGTTTTATCAAATAGAGATCTACCCAGAAGACGAAGCTCATCCAAATATTCTACATGCCCGAGTTGGAGCTGCTTGGATTGAAGAGGAGTATGAGATACTTGATCCACAAATCAGTCATGCTGTACGTGACCATACACTTGGTTCAACCGAGATGTATGATAGCTCCAAGATACTATTTTTGGCTGATATGCTTGAACCACTTCGCGGAGATAATCCCGAACTAGAAAGGCTAAGGGCAATAGTAATGCAAGGCGATAATCTCAACAAAGCAGTACT
>JAQCFG010000036.1 GCA_027618255.1 Cyanobacteriota bacterium | reverse complement strand
CTTCTTAAGACTCGCGTATAAAGGACTTTGCCTCAATTTATTGAGCTTTTACTTTAGACCTGAGTAGTCACCGAAACGAAGTTTCGCAGTAGATGTCGCCTCAAAAAAGGTCGCAACGACGCCAGTAGGCGGAAGTTGCGTTGATGATAATTCCGACTTTCGCAAGAACTCTATTTCAGTAGCGAAGCAGTTGGCAGACTAGCTCCAAAGATAAACAAAAACTTAAAACTGAACCTTGTATTAACATATGGGTAATTCCAGATATACTGCGTTATTCTTTCATCTAGACATCCGGCAAACGTAGTTTTGCTAGTGATGTCGACAAAAAAGTCGGAACGGTGCAAAGTACTAGTTCCGTTAGTGAAGATAAAGAGGACTTTGGCAGGAAGTCTATTACTATGAGAACAGCAGTTGCACAACTAAATATCCATCAAACGTCTTTGAGCCAAATGGCAAGAAAGCATTCTGTTAGTTTAGCTCGTCATAAATCAGAACCACAAGCAACAACAGGAAATCGCAAATTAATTGAAGCCCTCTCAGCAAATCCAACAATAAATTCTGACGCTATAGAATTAAGATCTGAATTAGCAAACCATCTTTATAACAGTCCTCTTGGATTTAGAGAAATGGTAGAAGCCAGCCAAGCGCCAACTAATGAAATTGATTTACTCGCTCAATGGCTTCAAGACAATCTTGCAAGATTGCTTGACCAAGGAACTACAGCTAATAAAACTAAAAATGCAATGCACAGAATGATCAATGCAGATGGCACTGAAGCATCAAACAAACTAGCAGAACTAATGAATAGACCTGTTTCGCAACAAAGTTCCGATCGAGAGGTCGCTCCAAGTGTGCAACTCAAACAAGCTCTTGAAGCAGCCAACAAAACAGATATTTTGCTTGCAACAATGCAATACTTTGTTCAACCCAGAACAATAAATCCAGAAACTAGCTCAAGACTAATCACTAATAGTTTATTTGCACTTAGCTTCATATGTGAAACCACTCAGCTTGCTCTCAAAAATATCCACGCTCAAAAGCAATCTTTGGCTCAAGCAGCTTAGTCTATGCTAAACTGTAATGCATGTTATCTAGAACTCTAAAAAATTACTTAGCCAAAAGCATCATCCTAATCTTGGCCCTGACAGCAAATTCAGCTCAAGCTGCGCGATTGCGTATAGAGAGTCCAGCAGTTGCAACCAAGCTATCTAAAAGTAGTTTGGCCAAGAAAAGCAACTTGAAAAGTATCGATGGATATTTAGCTGCCTTCTATATTGATCGACTAGATCACAATCATCAAACTGGCAAAGCAGAGATGCTTTACAAACTCAATCTCCAAAATGGCAAAAGCATCAAACTGAGATTTCTTAACCCTCCAAAAGATCCAAGCAAAATTGATGCAATCAATATCAATGGCTACCAAGATGGTGATGATTTTGTTGTAGAGTCTTACAAAGAACTTCAACCCAGAAGCAAAACAATACTCATAGGTACTAGCCAAGCAGAATCAAGTGGCGTGCAAACTACTCTTGTTGCTCGTGTCATCGATAGCTCAAGATCACTGTTCAATCCAATTCATAGCGCTGCTGAATTAACAAGTGCATTTTTCTCTAGCACTGAGCCAAGTCTCAATTCTTACTATAAAGAAGTATCTAAAAACAGAACTAGTTTCACAGGTAACGTCATAAGTAGCCTCAATGTCCCAAACATGTGTGCAGGCGGCAATATTTTTGCAGAGGGCGGTGAGATTAAAGCGCTCAATGCCATTCTTTCAGCGGGTCACAACCTTAAAGATTATAATCGGCTCTCATTGATTGTCCCTGATGATTCATTTTGTTTACCAAGTGGAGTTGCCGGAGTCGGTAGTGTGGGAATGTTCACACTCTCTTTTACCGATGGCAGTAGTCACAGAATGTCTCTCAATATCATCAAATCGACTATCGCAACTAGTAGCCAAGACTATATACTGCATGAAGTTGTCTTTCATGAATTTGGTCACAACCTTGGTCTCAAACATGATAACGCCAATGTTTGTGGTGAAGATATTTTTACGATAAGATGTAACAGTCTTGAATACGGCGGCGCACACAGTATTATGGGCTTTGCTCCAACCCTCGCTCACCTTAATGCGATTCATCAAAATGATCTTGGTTGGTTTACTAGTACAGAATTTAGAGACCTAAGTTCCACTGAAACAATCAACGAAGTCTTCACTATAAGTCCTATTTCAGAAACCAGTAGCAATCTCAAAAGCGTTCGTATACCACTTGGAGATGGTACATACTATGTTATAGAATACAGACAGGCACAGAATTATGACGCGATCACTCTTTTACCTGGACTAAGCTCTGAACGTGGAGGGATACTTATCTATCATAACGACGATGAAGCTATCAGCAACTCAGCACTACTTGCTAGTGACATGATTGATAGAAGATCTGGTTTAAGTCAAACCTCATCTGGTTCCTACTTTGACATCAATCTAGCTATTGCATTCAATAGACTGGCGCCTTTCAATAATGTTTTTAATGATTACATTAATGGGATTAGAGTTACTCCAATTACTTTAAGCGCTAGTGCTGCAAGCTTTAGAGTTGAAACCCAGCTTGTATCAGATGGAAGCGGAACCACACCTGCAGAGGTCAATGATGCTGACTGGTCTATTCACTTACCAAGCTCAGCGCAAACATTGAAGAGTCAATACTTCCATATTGAGAAAGATCTTTTTTATGCAAGTATCGACAATGACAATATTGATAGAATCGAATGGGATTTTGAAGATGATGGGCTTATTGATCTAGTGAGTAGTACTAGTGTTTATGCTAGTCATATTTATAGAGAAGCAGGTGGTTACTTAGTTGTAGCGACTATCTATTTCAATGATGGCAGCTCGATTGAAGTAACTAGCGAGCCACTTGATGTTAGCGAATATATTGGAACGAGTCTTAGACCAAGCGGCACTACAACTGCAAGCAAAAATAGATTAGACGCACTCAAAGTTTCTAAGTATATTTATGAAATTGAAAATACTCAAACAAGGACCCTCAACCTCAAGGTCAAACCACGTTATAGCTATTATCAACGTTTTGTGAAATTCAATACTAGTCGCTTCAATCTCGCTAGAGGCGCAAGCAAAAAACTCATTATCAACTTTGCTTCAGACAGCAAGTTCCGTAGTTCTGGACTCAATGTAAATGATGATGGTTATTATGAAATTCCACTTAGTATTGTTGAATACAATGGTAATAGTCGAACTTATAGTTATCCCATCCTACTCATAAAGCCAGCTTCATAAATCTTGTCCTTGGGAGTCCGATAACATCGTTACGCTCATCCGAATAAGTCATCATTGGCGGCTCAGCCAACTCAGCCTTCTTCGAATTTCGCAAGCCTCGTTCTCGAACCCCCAAGAACCAAATTTAAGTGAAGTATTCGGCATTGATGCGCACATAGTCATAGCTCAAGTCACAGGACCAAACACTAACAAAGCCACCTTCAGCGACTCTTAGATCAATCACTATTTCCTTGTATTTTTTTAGCTTCTCAGTAAGCGCTGCTTTATCAAAACCTGTTGGCATCGAGCTTTCATAGACCCTCTGCCCTTGGATATCCAGACTCACTTGATCCATATCAACTTCAAGTCCATGCTCCGCTAGTGCTTGCCCCATTGCTGCAATAATTCTGCCCCAATTTGGATCTCTACCAAAAATTGCTGTTTTCACCAACAAAGAATTAAGAACCTGCCTTGCAATTTTGCGAGCAGTCTCTTGGTTACCTAGACCTTGCAAATTCAGTTGAATTATTTTTGTTGCACCTTCACCATCGAGTACTATTTTTTTAGCAAGCTCACGGCAAAGCTCATTCATTGAATCTTGAAATTGATCAAGATCTACTAAAGCACCTTTGCCACTAGACATAAATAAAACCATGTCATTAGTACTAGTATCGCCATCAACTGATATGGAATTAAAGCTCTGGTTGACAGACTTTTGCAATACATTGCGAAACTCTTGCTGCATCTGGCTTTCATCAACCCCCTTAAGCCTCACATCACTGAATATAAAGCCAAGCATCGTTGCTTGATTCATTTCTGGATGAATCATCCCGGAGCCTTTACAAATACCAAGTCCATGTCTATTTTGATGGACCTTGGTAATCAAATCAGTAGTCAAAATAGCCTCAGCAAAATCTAACGTTGTCGATTGAGCTGCTGACTGAATTGCAGTCGTCATAGTATCAATCACAAGCTGAATTCCTATCTTACCGGTACTAGCAGTCAGTACTTCTTCTGTATCCAAACTAAATCTATCAGCTATTGCTTGGCGTAATTTATTGTCATAAAGATCGCCTTGCGCCCCAGTACAGGCATTGGCATTACCAGAATTACAAATCAAAGCTCTGACTTTAGTATCTCTAGCATAAATAGTTTTGTTGTTCTCAACGCAGGCAGCTCTTACTTTGTTAGAAGTGAAACTCGCTGCAAAGTAACAAGGCTCATCAGCTACTGCAATTGCAATATCTAATTTCTTAGGATCCGTCTTCAAGCCTGTCGCCGTGCAATAAAACTTAAAACCTTCTGGTAACTTGGGCACAAAACCAACTGCCTCTACTTGCATGCCTTGGGCTGCAGCGTAGAGAGCCGGCTCAAGTAAGTTATAGCAATAGGCTTTGACACCATTCTCTTTCAAGACTTCAATTTCTGCTAGGCTTGGTCTAGTAGCGGGTTTGAGACATGCGACTATAATTGGACTATCATGTTGGTTACCACTGTCGGGGCACATGCCCTGCATGACCCCGTTCTTTTTTGTGTCGTCATCACTAGCACAACTTTGTTTTGCAGGATGCCTGATTGCATCAGGTTCATGCTTTGCAGTATACAAATCAGTAATAGGATTAAAGCCCAAGTTAGGAGCAGAACCAGAGAGGTTGATATGATCAGCAATTTTGTAATCGCCTTTCAATCCGTCCACGATTGGATAAATATCAATTCTTAGTTTGATGACTTCAGGCATGACTTTAAATATTAACACTTAGCTTGCGTGTTGACCGCAAGTTTGGTGATAGGGCTTGATTTTTTGCTAGGATTTGTATTGAGCTTGAAGCACAAAAGCATAAAAGGACATTAATATGATTGTTTATGAACAAGCTGAAAAATTCATTGCAGAGATATGTAAAAGCATAAGTTATTTCTTTGCCTCAATTACAGGACTCATCATAATCAAAATGACTGTATATGGAGAAAATATACTCCGATTTTGCAATTTACAAGGCTGTACAGCTTTGATCCTCATTATACTCTCTTACTTTATGATCAAAATCACATTCATTCTCTATGCAGATTTAGATTATAAATTATCAAAGAAGAATGATAAAATAAATTACAAGGAGAAACCCAATGAATAATATTCTAGAATTTGTTGTAATAATGGGTCTTGCTTTAACTATGGTTGCTTGTGCATTGTCACTGGTGTTTAGCGGCGCTGATTTTAGAGGCAAAAGTTTTAAAGAAAAAATAGCTCACCTACGGGCACTTGCAGCTCGCTATAGCTAAGCATCCACCGATACTTGTTTAGCTAAACCGTTAAAGCCGGCAGAGCTTGTTTAACTAGCTCAACAATCTCACTTGGCGTAATTGCAACTGAAACACCAGCTTCTTTAAAAGCTTGAGATTTAGATTCAGCAGTACCTTTACCACCAGAAATAATTGCACCAGCGTGTCCCATACGTTTGCCAGGAGGTGCTGTTCTTCCAGCAATGTAACCAATGACGGGTTTTTTGATATTGTCTTTGATAAATTCAGCAGCATCTTCTTCAGCCGTGCCGCCAATCTCTCCAACAAGAATAATGATGTCTGTTTCAGGATCTTCTTCAAATAATTTGAGTGATATTTTTTGATCGATGCCAATAATTGGATCGCCGCCAATACCTACAGCTGTAGAAATCCCGATACCAGCTTGTTTTAAACCAAGACCGATTTCATAAGTCAAAGTACCAGAACGAGAAATCAAACCAACTCTACCTTTAGAATAAATAGAACCTGGATGAATACCAATCAAACACTCTCCTGGAGTAATAATTCCTGGGCAATTTGGTCCATTAACTAACACACCTTTCTTCTCTGCTGCTGCATGAAGTTTGACGGCATCTTGAGGAGGCAATCCTTCTGTTATCACAGAGATTAAAGGCACACCAGCATCAATCGCTTCAAGTGCTGCATCCAATGCTAAATAAGGAGGTACAAAAATCACTGAGCAATTCGCTCCAGTCTTGGCGACTGCTTCAGACACTGAATCAAAAACTGGCACGCCGTTTACTTCTTGACCACCCTTGCCTGGTGTAACACCAGCTACGACATTAGTGCCGTATTTTTGCATCAACGCCGTATGAGTCTTGCCCATCCCGCCGGTGATTCCTTGAACTAGTACTTTGGTATTTTTATTTATTAAAACTGACATCTTCTTTTCTCCTTTCCGTCTTCGCTATGCTACGACGCGATCTGATGATCCGTCTTCGCTACGCTACGACGCGATTCACGCTGCTACCGCCACTGCTTGCTTAACTGCTTCATCCAAAACATTAGTCATTGGAATTCCAGCATCGTTCATGATCTTCTGTGCAGCCTCTTCGTTGTTACCAACAAGCCTTACAACCATTTTGGCTTCTGGTCTAATTTCCTGATAGTACTTAAGAGCGTTTGCAACTTCAACACAGTCAGTAATTCCACCAAGTATATTTACCAAGAGGACTTTGACATCTTCAGAAGAAGCAACTAAATCAAGAGCTCTCGTTACATGTTCTTTGTTAGCACCACCACCAACATCTAGGAAGTTAGAAGGTTTGCCGCCGTGATGAAAAACTAAATCCATAGTTGCCATCGTCAAACCAGCGCCATTACAAAGTATGCCGATATTACCTTCAAGCTCAACTATATTAAGACCACACATCTTGCCCTTAAACTCGCGCTCACCAAGGTCAGTCAAATGCTCAGAAAGCATGCCATCAAATCTTGGTTGACGATCAAGCGAATCCTCATTAATAGTGACTTTGCCGTCAAGCGCCACGAAGTTATCATCGCCATCAACGATAAGCGGGTTAATTTCAACTAAATCGCAATCGTACTTAGTGTAAACATCCCAAAGTCTGTTAACAATATTGCCAAATTGAAGTACTTCTTTACCTTTAAGTCCAAGCTCAGTTGCCATTTTGCGTCCTAGATAAGGACTGTAGTTCGCGCCAGTGATTGGCACGATAGTGACATTACCAGATGATTCAATCTCCACGCCACCTTCAGCAGATGCCATGATAATCGGTCCGCGATAGGCGCGATCAATTAAAATCGAAACGTATAATTCTCTTTTGATAGTTACTTTAGGTTCAACCAAAATAGCTACTGGCTTGTCACCCTTGATTTCAAGAGCAAAAATCTTTTGCGCCTTAGCATAAGCATCACTAGGATTATCAGCGAACTGAATTCCTCCAGCCTTGCCGCGACCACCAGTAAGAACTTGAGTCTTTAAAGTACAAGGGAAGGTCTTAAGACCAAAAACCTCTTCGGCACATTTGATGACCGTGCTTGGCGGAACCGGGATTCCCGATTCACTAAATAACTGTTTTGCTTCGTACTCTCTTAATCTCATATTGTTTTCCTTGCCTTTATAATAGCTGAAAAGCTACTTTATATAAACTCGACAAGCCAAGCAAAGAACTAAAGCCTTTAAATATTAAGATTCTCAAGAGCGTGAGTTAAAATAACAACGATAGCTGTTATAGCGAGACATCTTGGTGGTAAACTAAAAACATGGTTCAAATCGGCGACGTTTTCGAAGAAATGCTCAAGCACTTTAATACAAGTGCCGCTCAAGGTATTAATGCAACTTATCAGTTCAATATCTCGGGCCCCCAAGGTGGCATCTGGGCATTTAATATAGACAAAGGATCTTGCAACCTAGTCAAAGGTGGCGTTGAAGCTCCCTCTGTAGAAATTGCACTCGCTGATGCTGATTGGATGGCTATCCGTGAAGGCAAACTCAATTCTCAAATGGCTTTTATGCAGGGGAAATTGAAGATCAAAGGCGACATGAACTTAGCTATGAAGCTGCAGACCATGTTCCCTATCTCTTAGTCCTTTTATCCAGCTTCTGCGTTATCGGCAATTTTGAAATCCTCCCTAATAAAGCCTTGAACTACAAAAAACTATCTCGCTTCTCAATACTCTCAAGCAAAACAAACGATAATCAAGTCAAACTGCAATCTTGGCATTATCCAATTCAAGCATCAAAGACTTGATCTTGACTTTAGTCTTATTAAAATCATTTGCTTTCGCAATATCAACAAGCTCTAGAAGCGCAGTACGCAGTTTCTCATCGTTCAGCTCAGAACCAATCTTGGCTTTGTAAATCTTGTCAGTCATCTTATGATCGACAAACTCATCGGATGTCAAAAGCTCCTCATAGAGCTTCTCCCCTTCACGAAGACCGGTAATTTCAATAGCAACATCATCCAAGGGAAATCCTGCAAGCTGAATAAACTGCTTGGCTAGATCATGGATCTTGACTGGCTCGCCCATATCAAGCACCATTATTTCGCCGCCAGCAGCGCGAGCTCCAGCTTGAATCACTAACTGAGCTGCTTCAGGGATGGTCATAAAATATCTAATCGCTTCTTCATGCGTTACTGTAATTGGCAAACCTGCCTTAAGCTGTTTTTCCCAAACAGTAATCACCGAACCGCGCGAACCCAATACATTGCCAAAACGCACTGCAGTGTATTTCGTCTTTGGAAATTCCTTAGAAGTCATGAGTGTTACTTTTTCAGCAAGCGATTTGGTAGAACCCATAATGCTAGTTGGATTGACTGCCTTGTCGGTACTAACCAAAACAAAAGCGCCCACCGCATGCTTGCCACTTAGCTGAGCGATGTTTTGCGTGCCCAAGACATTATTCTCAAAAGCCTCACAAGGATTGATTTCCATCAAGTGTACATGTTTGTGAGCAGCAGCATGAAAAACTACATCTGGTTTAAACTCCTCAAAGATAGAATCGATACGATTATAATTGCGCACATCAGCAATGCGTTTGACAATTTGATCTTGATCGAGGTATTCACCAAGACTATGCCAAGTGTCAAAGATAGAGTTCTCCCCTTTGCCAAGTAAACAAATACTCTTGATATTACAATTCTTGGCAAGCTGGATGCAAAGCTCCTTACCAATCGAACCGCCCGCACCAGTCACCAAGACTCTACGACCTTCAAGCAAGGCATGCACTTCTGGTCCACTCATATCAACTTCGTCTCTACCAAGCAGATCTTCCATACTGAGTTTGCGAATCTGATCGACAGTCACTTGCCCGCCCGCAAGTTGATCAACACTCGGAATAGTACGAACATCAACACCTGTTTCATTACAAAGCATATTGAGCTTGCGTCGTTCTTGAAGCGGAAGGCTTGGTATTGCAATAATAATCTGGTCGACAGAAAGTTCTCCAACCCAATACTGCAAATCTGTTATCGGTCCTTGAACAGCAACTCCCGCTTCCAGTTTCATGCCATGCTTGCGAGTATCATCATCCAACACACCCACTACAATCAAACCAGTCTCTGGGTGCATTTGAATTGACTGTATTGCCTGCAAACCCGCTTCACCTGCACCAATAATCAAGGTGCGTTTTTGCTTGCCGTCAATGTGCTGCAAACGTTTTTGAATATTGCGTTGATTGACCAAGTAAGATCGGAGCATTCTAATACCTGACAAAAAAGCAACTGCCATGAAGAAATCTAAAACAACGACACCATAAGAAAGGGCAAGCAAGTCAGAATTTTTGGGGCTCAAACCAAAGAAACGTGGAATCACCAAAATAACAAAAGCCACTAACAAAGAACGGCTCAAATGAATAATTTCACTAGTAGATGTATAGCGCCAGAACCGGGTGTAAGTACCAAAAGCAAGCAAAACCAAGAATTGTGCTATCACCACTAAAGGCAATACTTTCCATAATTGTTGTTCATAAATAAACTGATCTGTGTGACTAATAATCCCAGGTTCAAGCCTAGTAACAGTCGCCAAAATAAAAGCAAGACTAAGTAAAGTCAAATCAATTGATATTCTGAATATATTTTTGATTTTAAACATTGGCAAGTGCCTCTATGAATTTCTGATTCTCGTCTGCTTTCCCAATAGTAACACGCAGCGCAAAGTCACTGACATTGGGGATTGCACGAATTATTATACCTTGTGACATCAGCTTCTCAAGCACTTCGTTTGCTTTGACCTTGGCTTCAAACAAAATAAAGTTGGCGTGAGATTCATATGGCTTATAGCCTAGCTTGATTAACTCAGCCATAAGATATGGTTTTTGAGCATTATTGTTCTCAATGATTTTATTAAAATGCGTATCATCTTCAAGTGCAACTTTGGCTGCGGCGAGACTTGCTTTGGCACAAAGAAACGGTGTATTGAGTTTAAGGTAACGAGCTTGAAGCTCTTTGGACATTAGTCCATAACCCACCCGAAAACCCGCCATGGCATAGGCCTTGGAGAAAGTAAAACCAATAATTAGGTTTGCATACTTTTCTGCAAGAATACTTGCATCATATTTTGCCTCAGCAAATTGAATATAAGCATGATCAATAAATAGAATTATATTTTTGGCAAGTAAATTAGCAGCGAGTTTTTCTATATCTTCAAAACTAGTTATCGCACCATCAGGATTATTGGGGCTACACAAAAACACCATCTTAGTATTTTTCTGAATAGCATCTAGAATAGCAGTCACAGGCTTAGTCCTAGGCACATCAATAACTTCTATCCCTTTACGCTTAGCAGCAAAATCATAATAAATAAATGTCGGACTGTAATTAACTATAGAGCTTGAACTATCACAAAACAATCCCAGACAATGCTCAATGATACTATCCATGCCAGTACCAACAACCACTCCAAGCTTGGACATATCAAGCCCGCAAGCAGCAAAATCCTGCTCAAGAGCTTGAATCAAAGACTCTGATTGTGGTTCATCATAGTAATTAGAACTAGCAGCTGCTTCTTGAGCGGCTTTAATTGCTTTGGGGCTGGTGCCGATAGTTGACTCATTGCCAGCAAGCCTGATAATCTCAGAACGCTTCAAGCCATACTTCTCCATGACATACTCAAAAGTCTTGCCAGCTTGATACTCACCACTATCAGTGAGCCACGAATTAAATGCTTTGTTTAGGTCCATTGACAATTCTCTTTTGGTTTCAATTTATCTTGGACTGTTTCCATATCCTGACTAACTATTGTACTCAATTCTCCTTGTCGTAAAATTCTTTCTGATCTATCAACAAAGACTAGTTCCAATTTACCATTTGCAAAACTTGTGAGTAGCATACGCGCAATATCACTAACGGAATTCAGACCAATCTCCTCTACCTTCATTTTAAGCTTCTCATTGAGATCTTTAGATATGGGGATTTGCAACTTAAATTGGTATGACATACCATAATTATACCATTAACTTACTATTTTTGATGATATTTTCAAACAATCTAGTACTTTCTTTGCAATCAAAGACTTAGATGATTTGGTTAATTTAGTCAGCTCTCCCTCAGCATCAACAATACTCACTTCCGCTGCATCAGCTCCAAAAGCCGCTGGAGAATTGACAACTATTAGATCGAGATTTTTGCGAATGATTTTGTCTTTGGCTTTTTCAATTGCATTATCAGTCTCAACACTAAAAGCTACAACCACTTGATTTGATTTTTTGTTTGCAGCAAGCTCAGCAACTATGTCTGTCGTTTGTTCAAACTCTACTGTGAGATTTTGTTGGGTTTTGATCTTGTGAGCCGCAATAGCTTTGGGTTTGTAGTCAGCAACTGCAGCTACCATGATCAATACATCATGATCAGGAAACTCTTGACGCAAAGCAGTTTGCATCTCTTCATGACTCTCGACTCGCAATACTTTATCAGCTTGATGAGGCAGATCCATAGTAGTTACAGCGGTAACTTGAGCCCCTTGTGCTAAAGCTGCTTCTATTAAAGCAAAACCCATTTTGCCAGAGCTTTGATTTGTCAGAAAGCGCACCGGATCTATTTTCTCTCGAGTGGCTCCAAGGCTAATCAGGATCTTCTTGCCGGCTAGTTTTTGCTTAATACCAATCAAGTTACAAACAGACTCTATAATTGAGTCAAACTCTGCAAGACGCCCCTGACCAACATGCTTGCAGGCAAGCTCACCATGCTCAGGGTCAATAAAATGATAACCAATAGATTTGAGTTTGCGGTAGTTTTGCTGAGTAATTGCATGCTGCCACATATTAGTGTTCATGGCTGGTGCAATAAGTATTGGAGCTTTGCTTGCCAAGATCAAATCAAAAATAATCTCATCACTAATTCCAGATGCTAGTTTTGCCATGCAGTTAGCTGTGGCTGGTGCGATTAATACCAGGTCAGCCTGGTCAGCGAGTTTGATATGGTCAATTTCACCCTCAGAGACTTGTCCACCAATCACCTTATTCTCAGACATTACCTCAAGACTCAACGGCGCGACGAACTTGGCAGCGTTCTTGCTTATAACAACATGAATAGTCGCCCCTAATTTCTTGAGGTCAGAAACAAGCTGTACGGTCTTGTAGGCGGCAATACCACATGTAACTCCTAGTATTATTGTTTTGCCTGTTAATTTCACAATATGTATTAATTATAGTACATTGACCGCACGCAAGAATTCAAGATATAATACACATTGTGAGTATGGATGCTTCAGTAAGAGCAAAACCAAATTTAGTCACAGACACTAGAGCGTTTTTTACTGCAAATGATGATCGCATTAATAATGCCTTGCAACAAATGAAAACCCAAGATTCAAGGTTAATCGAGTTTCATTCCGCAATAACAACGCTTAAACACAAATTATTTGAAGCAGATCCACAAGAAACTGAATACCCACAAAACAATCCCCAAAAAGAGAACCAATTATTTGCCTCAGTCTTAAGAGCAATCGCCAAACTCATCGACAAAAGCAGCAATCTTACAGATGTAATCACAAACAAGATTTATCAAGCTACTCAAGATTTTATTAACAATCCAAATGAATATACACCCTTCCTTAGATTGCTAGAAGCCTATCTCTCACCTGTTTCAGAAGATTTCACTAAGCAAGGGCTACCCCATGATTGGATCCCTCAAGCTGAAGCTTAATGCTATCCTTAATGCCCATGGCAAAAGTACTCGTAACAGACAAATTAGACAATATCGGCATCGACATCCTTAAGGAATCCTGTGAGGTTGATTACAAACCAGGAATCTCTGCTGAAGACCTTGGCAAAATTATTGGTGGCTATGACGCTCTGCTAGTTAGATCACAAACTCAAGCAACCAAAGAACTTCTAGAACATGCTGGCAATCTCAAAATCATCGGCAGAGCCGGTGTTGGCGTAGACAATATCGATGTTGAAACAGCTACTGAAAAAGGTATCATCGTTGTCAATTCACCAGAGGGTAATACGATTGCTGCTGCTGAGCATACCGTTGCAATGATGATGGCACTCGCTCGCCATATTGCAAGAGCAGACAAGTCTTGCAAAGAAAATAAATGGGAGCGTTCTGAATTTCTTGGTACTGAACTTAATGGACACACACTTGGCGTTGTGGGACTTGGCAAAATTGGTCAGCGAGTAACCAAAGTTGCTCTCGCTCTTGGAATGAAAGTCCTTGGATATGATCCTTTTGTCTCTGAAGAAAAAGCAAAAGATCTTGGAGTGACTAAAGTCGAGCTCAACGGAATCTTTCGCAGTTCTGATTTCATTACTCTACACGTGCCGCGTAACAAAGAAACAACTAACCTAATCGACAAAACAAGTATCGAGACAATGAAAACTGGCGTGCGTATCATCAACTGTGCGCGTGGTGGATTAATCAATGAACAGGATCTAGCCGATGCTATCAATTCTGGCAAGGTCGCAGGAGCTGCTATTGATGTTTTTGATAAGGAACCATGCACAGATTCTCCGCTACACAAATGCGGCGATAAAGTAATTCTTACTCCACATCTTGGAGCTAGTACTAGTCAAGCCCAGCTCAATGTCGCAATCGATGTTGCTGAGCAGATTAGAGATGTGCTTAGTGGTGGTGTTGCAAGGTCCGCTGTCAACCTACCAGGACTGAAACCAGAGCTAGTCAAACATATCAAGCACTATCTTGGACTCGCTGAATATATGGGCTCAATGTCTAGGCAACTAACTCAAGGCGTAATTAAAGAAATTGAAATTGAAGCACTCGGACAACTTGCCAATAAAAACATTGAGGGTATCAAACTTGCAATCCTCAAAGGTGTTCTATCAGTGCATCTTGATGGTGTTAGTTTTGTAAACGCTCCATTGATTGCCAGAGAACGTGGTATCAAAGTAGTCGAACTTAAGTCAGAAGATTCTGGCGCATATATCGACAAACTGAGAGTTACACTCAAAACCGATGCAGGTAATAGAACCATTGGCGGGACTGTGCTTCAAGGTGATATCCCTGCAATTATTCAAATTGATAAATATCCAGTCAATATTAGACCAGAGAATCACTCTATCGTGACTTTCCACAAGGACCAACCTGGTGTGGTTGCGCAAGTATCTAAGATACTTTGGGAATCAAGCGTCAATATCAGCGGTATGAACCTTGGACGTACCAAAGACTCTGCAAGCGCCGTGATGGTGATTAACGTAGACGGTGAAGTCTCTGATGCTGATTTAACTAAAATCGAAGCTCTTGATGGTATGAACATTGCTAAGTATGTTCGGTTGAAGGGGAATATATAACCGCACCCCCACTTGAGTTTCCTGTGAGCTTGTAAGGAAACTCACAGTCCCCAGCCGCCGCTTATGTCAATGTTCTGGCCAGTGATGTAATCACTTTGTACCAGAAGCATCACCGCATCAACAACCTCACTCATCTTCGCCAGCCTTCCCATCGGTATCTTGTCCATAGCATTATGCTCAACTGAGTTTTCCATAGTACCTGGAGAAACCATATTGATCTTGACTTGATTCACAGCTTCAGCCTTTGCAAGTCCTTTTGTCAATGCCAGCAAACCCGCCTTGGCACTTTGATAGGCAATTATTCTTGGCATGGGGATATTAGATTCAAGTCCAGCGAAACCAATATTGATAATGCTACCGCGTGACTTACGCAAATGTGGCAAAGCATACTTTGATAAATAAAAAGCTGCGTTGAGATTGGTTGCTACCATGTCTTGCCATTCATTTATCTCCAAATCATCAATTGTCTTTGCAGCATAAGTGCCGATATTGTTGACCAATAAATCAAGCTGACCATATTTCTCAATTGTTTCTTGAATTAGTCTTTGGGCTTGTTGAGGATTTTTGAGATCATAATCCTTAGATCTAATTATTTGCGGTTCTAAATAAGCAAGCTCAGACAAGCGCTCTGAGATTGCTTTGCCAAGTCCCTTGGCGTTGCCTGTTACTATTGCTACCTTTGCCATTAGATCATTATAGCTTAAAGTAATTCATAATTATTTTGACATCCATTGCTTTTAGTTTTCTATTTAACCAGCCGTCAAAGTAAAAGTTAACTGTACGCGAGTCTTAAGAAGCTTATGCACAAAACAATTTATCCAGAAAACGCCTCCAGCCATTTTCTGGGAAATTCGTTTTGTGATAAGCTTCAAGCTGAAAACATAAAATCTGGTGTAAAGTAAAAAGTCTACGAATTTTGACTGTTTGCTTTAGACACTATTAAAGCAGCAGAACTTTAACACAATTCAAAATAATTATGAATTATCTTCCAAAACTAGTTACAATGTAGGTATGAAAAAACTAATATGCATAGCAGTGATATTAACAATTCTAGGGCTGAGTGCCCAAGCAGAAGAATCCAAACCAAGGCAAGTGACGGTCACCGGCAAGTCAAGCATCAAAGTCGATCCAGACAAAGCAACGATGAGGTTTGCCATCATCAATAAAGAGAATGACGCTGAGAAAGCTCGTCAAAAGAATGAGCTAACGGCCAAAAAAGTTTTAAATTCAGTTAGAGACTTAGGCGTTGATGAGAAGCAAATGCAACTGGAATCTATGCAGATTACTGAAGAAAAAAAATACGACACTAAAACACGAACTTATAACTTCGATGGTTATAAAGCGACAAGAGTTTTTGTTGTTGAGCTGCATAAGCTAGATTTGCTTGCTGGAGTCATTGCAGCAGTAGTTAGTAATGGTTCTAATGAACTTAGCAATGTTGAATATGGTCTGCAAGATCCAGCCACTGTAAAGAAACAAGCGCTTAAAAACGCTATGGTTAATGCTATGGAAAAAACGGATTTGATTCTTTCGCCGCTTGTAAGCAAGCGCGGCGAGCTGATTACAGTAGACGAACTCAGTAATGATTTTATCAATTATCCAAGACCTAATTACAAATCTGTAAGGATGATGGCTATGGCTGCTGATGCTCCTATGGCTGAAGAGGATGCTTTTGCTCAAGGGCAGATAGAGGTGGAGGCTTCTATTAGAACTGTGTTTGCGATTGCAGATTAATACTTCAACTCAAAAACAGCATCCTGATCTGTAAAGATCTGCAATTTCCCAGCACAATGCGCAATTAAATAACCAAGTCCGGTATCAGGATCTTCAAAAGCTGCTGCCAGTGACTTGGCTTTAGAGCGCCCTTTGGCAACAACGATAATTGACTCAACTGATGCCATTCTAAAAAGATCAGAGCCAATGGTGATGGCAGAATCAGTGCCATGAATAGCAGCAAGGGCATCAGTTAATTTAATTCTTTCAATAGAACTATTGATATACTCCTCTCCCATAAAAGCAACATGCGCAGTATTAGGATCGGCACCAAGCCCCAAGACTATCAACCTTGGTCCACCAGCCATTCTTAGGTATTTCTCAAACCCGCTTATATCTTCGGCGTCAATCCGATAAAAACTAGAGCACTGTTTAAGAACGTTGCTCAACTGAGTTTCAAGCTGCGAAGCGAAACTCGTTTGACTGCCGGTAAGCTCATCAAGATGACTTAATTTAAGTTCGGGATGCACTTGATGATTTTGTTCTTTGTAGATCTCCGGATTTTCATTAGAACCATAGAGCCTGTTCTCTGCTTTTGCAAAATAATCATTAACAAGTGGATAAATACCTTGGCTGCGTTCTGAAGCTCCAGCAAAAGTGTTGCCGACTGGCAGCAAAACCAAACCTGGTTTCTGCAACTCTTGAATTAGTAAACTAGCAATAAACTCATCAAGCTGCTTGACGGTATCAAAACTTGTAATTAATTTTTGTTCAAGCATAACGCTAGATTAAATTCCTCTACTTTGCCTAGTTTTTTGATTGACTCAATAGATGCGCGGGTCCGCTCATCATCATCACCCAATCCACTAACTATTATGCCCGCAATTTCAATCCCGCGAGCCCTGGCATGCTCTATAGTCAACAAGCTATGATTTATCGTACCTAATTCTTTACTTATAACCAAAACCACCGGCAAACCAAGACTAGCAGCAATATCAGAAACCAAGTCTCTATCATTCAGTGGCACTGCAAGACCGCCAGCCCCTTCAACTATTACAAACTTGTGCTTGGACTGAATCTCTTGAAAGTCATCAACGATTGTGGCAAGACTAATCTCGACTCCATCAACACGAGCTGCATAATCTGGCGACGCAGGGCAAGTCAAATCATAACTAGTATAAGTTGCGATCCCAGGCAAGCCCTGCTTAATAACATCATAGTCCTTATCAGAACCGCATTGAACCGGTTTATAATAGGCAAGTTCATTCAAAGCAAGGTGCTTAGTTAGATGCTTGAGTATTTCAACAGAGTAAAAAGTCTTGCCGACATTTGTATCAGTTCCAGAGACAAACAAAGACTTAGGCATGCTCGACATTGAGAATCTTGTCAGTATCAATCACTTCATCTTCGATACCAGAATATTTATCAAGTATCAAACAAGAAATAGAATCAAAGCTCACATTAACCATAGTTCTAGTCATATCCAAAATACGATCAATACTTAGGATCACACCAATCGCTTCAAGTGGCAAACCAACAGCTTGAAACACAACAGCGATTGTAACCAAGCTACCATGCGGGATTCCAGGAGTACCAAAGGTCGCAAGCAATACCATAAACACAACAAAAATTTGTTTCCCAATACTCAAAGGTTCGGGCAACCATGCCTGTGCCACAAACAAAGTAACTATAGCTTCATAGATTGCAGCACCGTTCATATTCATAGTTGCACCAAGAGGGATTACAAAAGAAGCAAGTCTATTTGGCACACCAAATTCTTTTTCCATGGTCTCAAGCGTCACTGGAATAGTTGCTGCCGAACTAGAAGTAGAAAAAGCAGTCAACATCACTTCACGCATCTTACCGAAGAATTGAAGTGGAGTGAAATTGGTAAAGAAGTGAACAACAATAGAACCGATAATAAAGAGCATAGTCATCAGTGCAACAACGACAGTGAACATAAACATGCCGTATTTAGTAATTGCAGTGATACCACCAATTGCAACAGTATTAGTAATCAGTGCAAAAACACCAAACGGAGCCAGCCCCATAATCCAGTGGGTCATTGTTAAAATCGCATCAAGCCCAATTTTGAAATAAGCAAGAATACGATCACCATTTTTGACAGACACTAAAGCAACAGCTAAGAAGATAGAGAAAACTATGACTTGAATCAAAGAACCAGTGCTCAATGAATTGAATATATTCGACGGAATCATACTTAGCAAAATCTCACTTATGCTGTGACTCTGTTCGGTAATAAAATGAATATCCTCACCAGTGCCCTTACTAAGAATGGCGTGCAAATCAATATACTGTCCTGGTTTGATCAAATTCACAAAGAAAAGCCCAACAAAAGCAGCAAACAACATTTGTCCCTTGAATGTCAGTAAAGTCAAAATACCAATACGACCAAGACTTTTCATTGGTAAATGCCCAATACCAGTAACTAATGAACAAACAATAACCGGGATTACTATCATCTTGAGTAAACGCAAGAATAGATCACCCATCCAAGTAATATGGTCTAGTTTCAAATAGCCAATAGCCGGGTTAGAGTCAGAGCCGTCTAAATTATTAAGAGAAAAAACATAACCTAGGATTGCTCCCAAGATTAGTCCGATAAAGATACGCCAGTGTAGTGCTAATTTCATATGATAGAGTCTGGAATTTGCCAAACGAGTAAGTAATTCTACTATAGATATACACATTAGGCGCAGCGAACTAGATAACTACGCATAGACTGGACTGAGTCTAAGTACTGTGACTCTACTGCAATTGTCAAAAATACTCCATATGGACTATAGAGTTTGATTTATCTAGGTTAATTAATCTAGTCCAAATATTGGTTTTTGGTAGATAATAAGAATAGGCTTTGAGCTTTACTTGATGTATAAAAGATTGAAACAATTCAATTATATTTGGCTATTGGCTTTGTTTTGGCTATGCTTTTCTTGTGCTGAAGTTGAGGCCACTTGGTACAACGGTGATTGGGCTTATCGAATGAAAGTCACTGTCGATAGTGCCAAGGTAACAGGTGACCTGGTCAACTTTCCAGTGATGTTAGACCTCAGTGATTTTGGTAATGATTTTTGGACTAACGTAAAATCCACAGGTGCGGATATTGTGATGACTGACAATGGTGGTAGCACCAAGCTCAAAAGAGAATTAGAAACTATTCACACAACAAGCAACCAAGGTATCTTATGGTTTAAAGCAGCGAGTTTGAGCTCAACTGTCAATTCTGATTTCTATCTATATTATGG
>JAQCFG010000035.1 GCA_027618255.1 Cyanobacteriota bacterium | reverse complement strand
TAGGTATTCAGGAAAATAACACTGTTAAAATTGGTCCTGCTTTGGGGACTTTTAGAATGGATTTTTATATTGGCAATAGTGATCCGAGTCTAAGTAATGGTGCAATGTCTATTACTAGTGATGGCAACGTTGGTATTGGTTATACCCAACCTGGAGTTAAACTCAAGGTCAACGGAACAGTGCTGGCGACAGCGTTTAATGGTGATGGTTCGGCGTTGACTGGAGTTGTTGCAAGTTCTATTGTGGCTGACTCACTTGATTTCTCAGAGTTTAAAGACACAATGTCACTTGACACCACAACCAATATCACAATGGCAAACGGTGATCTTAATTTTGACGCTAATACTTTGGTGATTGATAGTTCGGCTAATATGATTGGTATCAATGATGCTACACCTAGTTATAGTTTAGATGTTACTGGTACTTTTCAAGCAACTGGAAATTCAATTATTGGTGGTGATTTAACAATAACAGGAGCAAGTACAAATTTCCGCACTGCAATTAAGGCTGTAGATGGTTCCGGCTCTGGGATTGATGCTGATTTGCTTGACGGGCAAAGTGCTCCATCAGGAACGATAGTTGGAACTACAGATACTCAAACATTGACTAATAAAACTATTAGTGGTGCTAGTAATACTATTAGCAATATTGGAGCTTCTAGTCTTACCATTGACTCCCTTGATTTTGAACAATTTGAAGATACTTTAGACTTGGATGCAAGTACTGAAATAAATTTAGGTACTTATAATTATAGTGTCGATTTGAATTCAACTGGTGATTTTCAAATTATGGATGCTAGTGTTGTTCAACATATATTTTATGATACAGGGGACGTGCGTTTAGGAGAAAGTAATGAGCTATACGTAGATACTTCAGAACCTGGTGTTGGTTTGGGTACCGCTAGCCCACAAACGAATATGCATCTTTATGAAAGTACCACTGACACTGAACCGGGCTTTGAAATTGAACAGGTCAGTACTGGAGATGCGGCGATGCAATTCTCTATTGTCGGTGATGCTTACGCTGTCGGGATAGACAATAGCGATTCAGATCTTTTCAAAATCAGTTATTCTTCTACTGCTGGTTCTGCTGTGCTTGGTACTAATACTCGAATGTCAATTGACTCTGCAGGCAACCTTGCCGTAGGTACTGATGCTGTGCCTGCTACTATGAAGATGGTGATATCAGATGATCTTCCACGCTTGGCTCTTCATAACAATGATGCTGATCCTAATGATACTGGTGAAGAAGACGAAATTGGTGGAATTTATTTTGGTGGTACCTATGATGGTACTAATTATGATTACGGTGCTTTGATTGTCTCAGAAGTTAGTGGTGATTGGACTTCATCGAATCGAGGAGCGGATATTTATTTTAAAACTCAATCTGCTACTAGTGGTTTGCTTAGACGTATGGTTATAACCGCAGCAGGTAATGTAGGTATTAATGACACCACACCTACTTACAAGCTTGATGTTAATGGAACGATAAGAGGTTTTACTATTACTGACTCTTCTGATCGTCGTTATAAAGAAAACATAGAGCCACTTGATTCAGTCCTAGATAAGTTAATGAATATACGTGGAGTCTTTTATAATTGGATTGATAGAGAGAGTCATGGAGACCAAGTTAATGTTGGATTCATAGCACAAGAGCTTGAACCATACTTTCCTGAGTTAGTACGAACAGATAATGATGGTTACAAATCTGTAACATATGGCAAGATGACAGCGGTTTTGGTAGAAGCTGTAAAAGAACTGAAAGCTCAAAACGATACTTTGAAACAAGTTCTCTGTGATAAAGATCCAAGCTATAGTTTTTGTACAGATGAGTCTCTATGATTTTGCTATAATCTGACTCATGTCACAAATTAAAGAAATTAAGATTTATACTTGGGATCACTGCCCTTATTGCCAGAAAGCACTTAGCTTACTTAATTCTAAAGGGCTTAAGTATGAGCAAATTCGGATTGACGGTGATGAGGCTGCACGTGATGAGATGTCTAAGACTACTAAAGGCAACCGTAAATCAGTGCCGCAGATTTTTATAGCTGGTGAGTCTATTGGTGGTTGTGATGATTTGCATGCACTCGATGCAAGTGGAGAATTAGAATCGCTTGTCAACGGATAAAGACCTTATATTTAGAGCCAAGAATTATCCCAAGCAAAGAAGCTTGGGACAAAACTTTTTGGTTTGTTCTAAGACCTTAGATCAAATTGTCGTGGTTTCCGAGCTTGATGCTGAGCGTGATGTGGTGATAGAGATCGGATCAGGAGCTGGTTTCCTTACTGAAAGACTTGTGACTAATGTAAAACAATTATACAGTGTTGAATTAGATCAGAATGCAGAAACAGCACTCAAAATACTCAAGTCGACTCATGACAACTTTGACTATATTCGTGCTGATTTTCTTTCCCTTAATATCACCGATATTGTCCCAGCTGAATTTCTCAAGAATAAAGTCAAAATAGTCGCCAATATCCCTTACCAGATTTCTACCAAGATCCTTTTGCATTTACTTGGTGAGATGGCTCAAGAAAGTCCCAATAGAAAATATCTTTCAGAGATTAATATACTCGTGCAAAAGGAGTTTGCCCAGCGGCTTTGCGCCGAGCCAGGAACCAAGTCCTATGGAGCAATTACGCTTTTGGTGAGCTACTGGGCAGAAGTTGAGTATTGCTTGGACGTACCCAAAAACAAGTTTATGCCAAGCCCCAAAGTCGATTCTGCATTTATTAAAATCAAACTAAGAGACAAACCATTAGTTGATGTCAAAGAACCAAAACAATTACGTCGTCTGATCAAAGCTATTTTTGCAAACCGTCGTAAAAAATTATTGAATGGATTGAGAGCTGCTGGTTATCAGGAAGAAGAGATTGCTAAGTTACAATTATCTGATAACCTTAGGGGCGAGACCTTGACTTTGCAAGAGATGGCAGAGATGGTCAACAGGGTCGTATCCTGACATTGGACAAATATAGTGTATTACACTATATTTGTCCAATGTCAGGATACGACCCTGTGTGGGAATAATCAATATATGCAAGATCTAATTGCCAAGTTTGACTTGGAAACTGACTCTAAATATCTTTTAGTTTTTGATGTTGATGGCACACTTCGTCCTGATGAAGTAATTGCTTTGGATCATCGTTATCCGAAGATAGATCCAAAAGCTGCAGAGCAACTTCTTGAACTTAATCAACACGACAAAGTTGATATTTTGATTTTGACTGCAAGAAGCTATGTTGATATTTTTAGATCTAACCTACCCAAAAATATTAAGAAGTATTGTGGCTTTGGTAAACAAGTGGTTGAAAACGATGCCGTTCGTTATACTCGTCAAGAATTTGCCAATGCTTATGACGAGACTATATTTTTTATTGATATTATCAAAGACATTCTAGGTCCGCATTTGACGCAGGATGTTAGTTTTTTGGTTACACCTGGTGACTTTGCAATGTATTTTGAATCTCATGAATACGAGGCACAAAAAAAATCAATTATGAACGTGCTGGAAATTGTTTTTGCTCATTCCAATCGTTGGGAGATACTAGATTTTGGTAAAGAATTGATTTTCAAAGATGCTAAGTATCCTTATGACAAGGGTGATGCGATTTGGGATATCTTAGACCAAATAGATCTTAGTGAGTTGACACAAGTATTTTTCTTTGGTGACTCAATGGCTGATTACAAAGCGATGTTGGCTTTGCGAGCTTATCAACAAAAGTATCAACAAAAACGACTCAAGGTTAAAAATGTTTGTGTTGGACCAGCTTTGGTTAATGAAGAAGCTGTTACTATTAAGCTAGATAGTTACAAGGACACGATCAAGTTCTTGGAGTCACTTCACCAAAAAGTATGCAGGTAGGCACTGATTGTAAAATTGCAAGATTCTGGACGAGGTTCGCTGCCTTTTACTTAAACCTATTCTTGATTCTTGTTGCAGCAGCTTTGATTGAATTTGTTTTGATCAAATTGCAAATACCCAAGTTTGAATTATGGACTAGAGAGTTTTATATTCATAGTGCAAAAATAGTCTTGGCTGTTTTTGTATTTGATTCAATTATACAAGGAATTATTACTTTCAATCTTTCAAAGTTTTTGCTTGGTCTCAGGCTCTATGACTCTCACCGAGACGCTTCTATTGGCTTAATCCGCTCGTTAATAAGATCGGTAATCGCAATATTTTCGGTGGCTTTCTTTGGACTTGGTTATTTGGCAATTGGCTTTAATCTTGACGCCAAAAGTCTTCATGACCTTTTGATATCAACAAAGGTAGTTAGGATCAAACAAAATATTATTGGCAAAATCGTTACTGGTTTTATTCAAATCCTTAGTATTTTATTTGGTTTGATATTGACTCTAGCTTTACTTGCCAGTTTGGCTCTGCTACCTTATTTGGCAGCAAAGAGCTTTTATTCAATGAACTTACATTCGCATGTTGAGTCGACATTATTGAGAAAGAACCTTGAGGTCAAACTTCCGATTTCTAATAACCAATTGACTGCTTTAGCTGATGCTAAATCTATTGACTATATCGAGTTTGAACTTAATGACTATCAAGTTGATTCTTGTATTAGTGAAGCTAGTTTAGCCAAGCTTGGACTGAGTTTGATTGATTATAATCTAAGGATTGAAGATCTTGATTTTGAGAAAATTAAACCAAGTGTGGTGATACCGGCATTAACTTTTAAAGATCTAAACAAACAAGATATCAAAGTCTTTAACCAACAATTTATTGTCACCAAGGATCAAGATCAGCTTGGCACTGATTTGCTAGAGACTTGGGATTATAGAATTGATCATGATCAGTCTTTATTGAGTCTCAAGCTTTATGAAGGTGATGCTGATATTTTGGCAAACCAAGAGCTTGACGATGATTCGCGTAATTACCTAGTTTATATTTTACGTAAAACTCGTTTGGACTGGGATAAACATCTTCGTTTTATGCCTGCCAATGAGCTTAAAAAGTTTACAGAAAGCAAAGTTGTTTTAGAAAATGTAATTAAGTTTGATTTAGATACTAAGACAGGCTATGTTGATCATATTAGTTTAGAGAAGCCAAGCAAGTCTGAAGCATTCAACAAATTCTGTCAGCGTTTCTTTGAAGAGCTGGATAGATTTAGGTTAGTACCAAAGGGCTTAGTAGAGAAGTCCAAGGTGAATTTATCCTTGATCCTCAGGTATAAAGAAACTATATAAACCATCTATGTCTTTGGCTCTTTGTTCTTTGAGTTTTTGTAGGATTTCTAGCTTGGCTTTGTCGTAACTAAGTGATTCACGAACTTCTACTCCGTTGATCTGCAAGAGATGATAGCCATTGGCGCTTTTGATAACTTTGCTTACTTGGCTACTAATCATAGAACCGTTATTGCTCAGTTCTACAAGCTCGTCTTTGATTTCTTTAACGAATAACCTAGTATCCAATGCAACTGGTACATCCAAGCTCATCACTCTGATTTCTGGGTCTATTTTGTCGGTAGGGAATATGGATGACTCCTTTTGGAATAGATCTTGTGCTTTTTCTATTTTGGACTTGGCGTTTTCTACGGAGTGTGGAATAAAAGCTTGACTAAAGTAATAACGTGGTTGTCTTTTGCTGTTGTCATTAACGTTTTTGAAATGATTGTCGCTTGCTTGTTTTATGTCATCTTGGAGCATTTTGGTTATCAGAGCGTCTTTGATCAAGTCTGTTTCAATAAAGAATTGTACATCTTCTTTGCTGAATTGATGCTCAGCCAAAAATGCATCAAATTGTAATTTGCCACCTTGATTCTCGATGAATTGCAAAAGCTTTTCGTCTATCTGTTGTTGTTTGACCAGGATGCCGTTTTTTTCTGCCAGACTTTGTATCTTATTTCTGTCATCCAAGTCTTCAATTGCCTTTTGTTTGACAGTTAATTTGAAATAATCATCCATGTATTGATTTTGCAAGAATTTTTTTCTAACTAATTCGTGAGAGACATATGAGTTGTCGAGCTTTTCTTCATAATGCTCTAGACTTGGGTATTCACTAAGATGTTGGCGCCAGCGTTTTTTGACGAGCAAATTGGGTATTTTATGTTTGCGCTGTGAAAGAAAATCAACAATTTCTTTTCTGTATTCTAGGGCGTTTTTATTTTCTGCTGGACTAGCATAGAGATCAGCAGCAGTTTTCTTGTCAAACTCTATGCGATAGAGATTGACGTACTTCTCTTGGTCTACATCGGCTTGAGCAGTGAGTGGTATTAGACTGATAAGGCAAATTAATGCTTTCCTGAACATAATTCCATTATAGTACGATTATGCATAAACGGGATAGTCAAATTTGACAGCTTGCCCTATCAGTTTTCCTTCATTATCATTAACATTCCAGACTGTAGCGTCTTTAACCATAAACTCTTGACCTGTTTTGGAGACCCTAATGCCGCTGTAGTTATTAATGATACCCTCTTGCTTGACCCTGGCCAGCAAATCATCTCTTTCAGACCTTTCATTGGGATTGGCTGAGTACTTTGATTCTAGTCCTAGAAATTCATCCCAAGTCATTTGCCAAAGTTCTTGAGCCTTGAGGTTGGCAAAAACAAAACGTGTAAGATTATCGTCATAAAAACAATGACTTGCTGAAACAAAATCAGCAGTGTAAAGCTCGTTGATGTCTTTTGCTAGCATTTTGCCAGTGTAGCTTTGGTAACTAGTTAAAACTAGCTCGATATAGGATTGAAGTTCTGGGCTGAATTGCATTATGCATTTGTAGCGACTGGCGCTGCAAGTGTTCCAGCTATTGCTCTCAATCTATCTTGTGCCTTTTTAATTGTTGGAATATGAGCTGCTGCTTTTTTGAGATTTTGTTGTGCCTCTATATCAATTGCTCGTATTTTTTCATTTCGATCCTCATTAATTCGACTTTCAAAGGCTCCATCAAAATTGTAATTGGCAATAAATGCAAGTCCATTTTCTAATGCCTCTCTACCGTCACTCAGGTTTGCTAATTGTTTTCTAGTGTCATCAGGAAGTTCTGTATCTGGGAATGCTTTATTTAAAGCATCTGCTGAATTTGCAACAGACGAAGCATCTGTATTTTTTGATTCTTTGATAAACTGCTCTGCTGCAGTTTTAAACATGGCTAATGGAGCTGGAATTGAATTTGACATTGAAATAATATAACATATTATCTCTGCATAAACAACTCAATTACATCACTAATTGCAGTTAATCTAGTCTCTGTATCCAAGCCACTGACATTCATTGAAATCATTGAGTCTGAGCTTCTAGCACCAACGGCACCAGATTTGAAGATGATTCTACTTTGAAGGAAGTTAGGAAGCTTGCGCATAGATTGTAACCATTGTTGCAACCTGAGTTTGTTGGCAATTCTGATAAAGTCACCTTCTTGATTAATACTTTTGATGCCGGCTTTATTGGCTCTCATTTTGACTCTACTAATTTCAGTAAGGTTGATTGCTTCTTGCGGGATTCTACCGAAGCGATCACGCCATTCATTTTGTAAGTGATCAAGTGTTGATTCCTCTCTAGCAAGCGAGAGACGTTTGTACTCATTCATTCTTTGTTTATTGTCGCTAATCCATGTTTCTGGGAAGTAAGCATTGACTTTGATATCAATCGTGCAACTATCTTCTAGTTCAATAGCTTGAAGATTGCCCTTCATCTCTTCAATCGTGTCACTGAGTATCTTACAGTAAAGGTCAAAACCAACTGAAAGCATGTGCCCATGTTGCTCAGCACCAAATATATTACCGACTCCGCGAATTTCCATATCACGAATTGAGATTTGATAGCCAGAACCAAGGTTGGTTAGTTCTCGAATTGCCTTGAGTCTTTCTCTTGCAGTAGAGGAGATTTCATTCTCTGGATTATAGAGTAAGTAAGCGTAGGCTTGAAGATCAGAACGACCAACCCTACCGCGCAGCTGATAGAGCTGTGATAAACCAAATGCATTGGCATCTTTGATAATGATAGTGTTGGCGTTGGTGATATCAAGTCCGGTTTCAATAATAGTGGTACAGACCAGTACGTTAAATTCGCCATTGACAAATGAAAACATTACATCTTCAAGTTCTTTGTCTTTCATCTGACCATGACCAATTCTGACATTAGCTTCAGGTACTAGTTCTTGTATTTCAAATGCTACTCGCTCTATATTTTCTACTCTATTATTAACAAAAAATACTTGCCCGCCACGTTCAAGCTCGTGCAAGATTGCGTTACGGATGATATTGCTTTTGTACTCACCAACCAATGTTTTGACTGGTTTTCTGTTAGTTGGCGCTGTCGTGATTAAACTAATGTCGCGAATTCCTGATAGTGACATATGTAAGGTACGAGGTATTGGGGTGGCTGACATGGAAATTATATCCAAGTCCTTGCGCATTGATTTGAGTTTCTCTTTATGGGAAACACCAAAGCGCTGCTCTTCATCTATAACTAAAAGCCCAAGGTTTTGAAATTGAATATCTTTTTGCAACAGGCGGTGAGTACCGATAACTAAATCAACTTCTCCTAGTTTGAGTTTGTTGGTTACTTCTCTTTGTTCTTTTGCAGATCTGAATCTACTAAGTAAACCAATTTTGATGGGGTAAGCTGCGTAACGATCGCTAAACACGTCATGGTGCTGTTGCGCCAAAACAGTAGTTGGTACAAGGATTGCAACTTGTTTGCCTTCCATGATTACCTTGAAAGCCGTTCTAATAATGACTTCTGTTTTACCAAAACCAGCATCGCCGCATATTAGGCGGTCCATGAGTTTTTTGCTTTCCATGTCCTCTTTAACATTGGTGATTGCTTTGAGCTGATCTTCCGTTTCAGTATAAGGAAAGGCATCTTCCATTTCTATTTGCCACGGAGTGTCGTGAGGATATTTGTAACCTGTTTGTTTTTCTCTAAGGGCGTAGAGATTGATTAAGTCTTGAGCAATTAATCGTACAGATTTTTTGACTTTCTTTTTGGTTCTTTCCCACTCTGTGCCGCCAAGTTTGGAGAGTTTGGGTTTGATATCCTGATTGATGTTGAATTTTGATAAAAGATTAACCTGATCAATTGGAATTAAGATTCTTGCTTCAGATGCGTACTCAATAGCTAGGTATTCCTGTCTGAGAGCGCCACCGTCAAGGTCAATAAACTCTGTACCCTTGTATTGTCCGACGCCATGCTTGTAGTGGACTACATAGTTATCTACTTTCAGCTCTGAAATATCAGTGTAAATATCGCGCTGACTTTTTTCTGTGGTTTTGGTTTTTTGTTTGGCAACTGCTTGCCTGCTTCTACCGAATAGCTCTCTATCAGTTAGTACTACGATATTAAGTTCTGGTAGGACGCAGCCTTCTTCAAGTCCGTCACGTTGAACTATGACTCTTTTATTGTTTAATTCTTGCTCTCTAACTAGTTGCTCGATGTCAAGGTTCTCAATGTCACCTTGGTATAAGCCAGTGATGTCCCATTCTCTAAGTATATTTAAGACACGGTGAGGTTGTTCACTGAAAATAATTATATTCTGCTGGTCTCTAAGTTTTCTGCGAATATATTCAATAAACTCTTCTACCTTGCTAGCAAAACGCTCTGTAGGATAGCTTCTTAACTCATAACTAAGCTCTTTACCTGCTTCAAAGACACCATCACCTAGTTCTGTTAGTGTTTGTAAATAAAGTTTGCGTTTGAATTGATTACTGTTTTTGACTAGTTGGCTATGCTCAAGATGCAGGGGCTGTTCAAGAGGAATTAAGCTATTAGATTTAACAGCTTCGGTATATTGTTCGTTGAGGTTTTTGTCCCATTGCTCACCGAGGTGACTTAAGTCTTGCCATTCATCAAAAACTACGTGGCTATGTGCTGGTATATATTCAAATAAATTACTTGGCATTTGACCTAGTACTGATCTATAGTACTCAACTCCTTCAAAATAAAGTGAATCTAGTTCTGTCAGGTCATCAATCTTGTGCTTGCTGACTAGTTCTTTGACCTTATCATTGAGCCCATCATCCTCTGTTCTAATGATCGAGTAGCGTGGATTAATTTGCGTGAAATCCAATGCTTTACTAGATCTTTGAGTGGAACTATTAAGTTCTTTGATACTTTCAATATTGTCGCCAAAGAATTCAATCCGAACTGCTTCACCGATTATCGGATAAATGTCAGTGATATCGCCGCGCTGACTAAATTGTCCGCGCCCTTGAACCATGGCTTCATTGCTGTAACCAAGTAAAGTGAGTTTGATCGCTAGCTCTTTTGGATCGTATTCTGTATCTTTGTTTATAAAAAAAGAATTCTCTTCAAGTTGCTGTTTATTGATATACAGTTGAGAAAGCGCTTTGATGTTCATCACGGTAAGTGAGATTATGTTATTATTCCAGGCTTCAAAAATCTCATATTGAGTATTCACAACACCAATGTCTGAGTTGATTTGATCATAAGGAGATACTTCTTGACAGAGGAAGTTATAGACGGGTCTGTCACTTAGGTTTTGGATTTCTTGGTAATAAGTTTGAGCTTCGTGGTGATTTGCAACAATGAAGACTAGAGGTACAGTGCTCTTCTTGAGCATGTTAGCTAGGATTAAACTTTTGGCTGAATTGGTTAGTCCATGTATGATCTGACCATCTTTAATGAGCTTTGAGTATATTTCTTCGAATTTTGTGTTTTTTTGTATTATATCTAAGAGCATTATATTTGAGAAGCCAGTACTATGACTGATGGTTTTTTACCTATTTGTGTTTTGATTATCCGGTTGAGAAATTCTCTTGCGGTATTTTGGAAATCCTCTATTGTTGGATTCGGCAGATCTTCAGATAGTTGTTCTATCTCGTGGACAATGTCTGGCGAGTTCATTAAACAAAATGCTCTCCATTCTTTATTGTTCGAGAAGGTACAAGCTCTTGCTGAAAATGAAGGTCCTGAGACAACTTTGTTCTTTTTGTTGATCGCAAAACTAAGAGTAACTACTCCTTCTTTCGCTAGTGCATCTCTTTCTTTGAGTAGCTTGGTGTCAAGGTGAAAGTCTTGAGAATCTGTATAAAGCACTTGATCAGTGTTGATATGTTCGGTTACTTCAAGTCTTCCATCGTGAATCTTGATCTGGTCACCATTATCCAAAATAAAAATTGAACCTGGGTCAACTCCACTATCTACAGCAAGCTTGGCATGTTGTACCAAAAGCCTAGACTCACCCATTGCTGGAACAAAATGCTTTGGTCTGATTAGGTTGAATAAGAATTTCATCTCTTCAGTTAATGCATGATTGTCGATATTGACATTTGCATTTCTGCCACCAATGATTTCTGCTTTTTTGAGAAAAAACTGATCAGATATTTGTGCCATTACTCTTACTGTTCCTGGAGGCAGGTCGGCACTATTAATAATGACGTCACCTTCTCTGATTTGTATCTCAAGACTTTTGTCGTAACCCACTCTTTCAAGCTCTTTGAGCGCATCTCCCTCGGGGGCTGTTGAAATAATCAAGAGTTCTGAATCCTTCTGATTGTCGATTTCTTTGATACTAATTAGAGTCTCTTCTTTGTGTTTGAGATAGCCTGCATTGACTGCCGCTGTATAAGTTTCGCGAGCTTCTTTATTAAGTAGTGCTACTTTTTTACCTAGTTGTTCGGCGATAATAAATAGGTTTTGTATTCTCACTGTGTTTGAGCTACAAGTGTTAATGAGGACTCTAGCATTCTTGCTTGCAATAAGTTGTTTGAGACTTTTGGCAAGTGCCATTTCTGAGGCTGAGTAACCCTCTTTTTCGGCAAGTGCTGAATCGCTAAGTAATAGATCAATTGGTCTGCCGGCTTCAAGGCAAGCTGTGCAGTAAGTTGATATTCCAGCCATGTCAGTCTTGAATCCATCACTAGGGCTTTGATCTATTTTGTAAGTGCCGGTATAAAATATCTTAGAGCCGTGAGACTCAATTACCAAAGCATAAGACTCTGCAGAGCCAGAGGTGATTCTAAATGGTATTAAGGTAAATGATCCAACTTGAATCTGCTCTCTAGAAGCAAATTCGTTCCATTCTATTTTGGCAACTTGATCTTCACTTAGTTTGAGTTTGACGGTTTCAAGAGCGAGTTTTGAGCCGATAACTTGTTTGATATTGCGTTTATTAATAACATGGTGGGCGCCGCCAGAATGATATTCATGTACGCTAGTTAAAACTAGTGCCTTGATTTCACCTTTGACCATGCTGTTGTCAGCCATGGTGTAGTCGATTCCTGGTGCGTCGTTACCTGGATAATGAACCCCAGCATCAAGAATAATTGTTTCTGGGTCTTTCTTTGCTTTAATTGATTGCACCAACCACATGTTTTTGCCAGTCTCGTGAAGACCGCCAAGTGCTGTGATATTTAGTGAGTTAGTTGTATTGTCGTTTTTGTTCATAATTGGTGATACTTTTTATCCAAACCGCTATTATAGCAAGAATCTGGGATAAGGGATATAGGGAGATGGGAGAAGGGATAGGAATGGCATAATTAAAACCCATTTCCCTTTCAGCACTTCCCTTTTCCCCTATAATGGACCAATGCCTCTGTTATCAGTAAAGCAACTCAAGATAGATTTCCCTGAGACCAGTTTCACTGCGGTTAATGAAATTAGTTTTGATATAAATGAAGGAGAGATTCTGGCTTTGGTTGGAGAGAGTGGTAGCGGCAAGTCACTGACAGCTCTTAGCATACTGGGTCTTCAACCTGTGAATGCCATTATCTCTGGAGCTATTTATTTTAAAGAAATGGATTTAGTCAAGAAACCATACCCGCCAGCTGTGCGTGCTTGCAAAATTGCATTAATTGCCCAAGATCCATTGAGTGCACTCAATCCGATGTATTCAATTAAAGATCAATTGTTTGAAGCTGTGCAAGTTTATCAAAAGAAACTTAAGAATGAAGAAATTTATCAACTTTGTTTTGATTACTTAGAGAAAGTCGGTATCCCTGATCCTGATAGAACATTGGATGCCTACCCGCATGAAATTTCTGGTGGCATGAGACAAAGAGTGATGATTGCAATGGCAATAATTAATGAACCTGATTTATTAATTGCAGATGAGCCGACAACTGCTCTTGATGTAACTGTGCAAGCTGTAATTCTAGAACTCCTGAAGTCTTTGAAAAAAACGATCTTGTTTATTACTCATGACCTTGGAGTTGTTGCTGAGATTGCTGATCGTGTTCTTGTAATGAAAGATGGTCTGATTGTTGAATCTGGGACTGTCTTTGAACTTTTTGATAAACCTCAAGAGGATTATACTAAGCAGTTGTTGGCTGCTGTGCCATCTCTGTAAATCAAGTATTGGGGTCAAAAAATTTTCCTGGAATTGATTGGATGAGAAGTGTGTTAAAAAGCTTTCAGATGCAAGGCTTGCGAGTTATTTGCAGGCTGAGTTGACTGAGCCGTCAATGATGACTGCAAATAAAGAGCGTAACGCAGCAGGTGGAGCTTTTAAGCACGCTTCACCCCCGGGCGATGTCGCCTTGGGCTTTACGTGCCTCTTTAGCATCAGCAATCTGTTGCCTCCAAAAAGCTTCTGAGTTACGTGATTGCCCCAAAGAGGCTTTGAGTTTGGATAATTCAAATCTAATTGCTGAAATATCTTCCTTAGACTCAGCGAGGATTGCAGAATCCATTCTTCTATCAAGATCTGCAATAGAAAGTTGGAGTAAGTCCTGTGTGCTTACTATTTTGGATAATTCAATTGTGACGTTGATACTCATATTGTTTGTTAAACCTAGTTCTATGCTGTACTAGCTAGTTTGTTACCTTCTTTAACTGCAAGTTTGTTCTCATTGATTTCTTGTCTCCAGAAGCTTGCTTCACCTCTCCAGAAACCAATTGCTGCACGAACCAAATTGATTTGTGCTCTAATTTGTGCGATCTGTGCACGTGCAAAACCAGATTCATCATTGACTGCAATCCACTGATCCATAACATTTTCAAGACCAGTCGAGTTTGACTGATAAAATTCAACTTTGAACTCTGAAAATGCTAATTCTTGTGATGGATTGATTGCCATAACTTAAGCTTTTGCTTCGACCTTATTAGTGTTCTGCAACTCCTTCTAATGATTGAAGAGCTTCCTTGAGGACTAGCTCTGATCTATCGCGAAGAGATTCGTTATAGAGTTTCTCTGCGACAAAGTCTTTGATAGAACGTTCATTGTCTACTGTTGTTCCACTAAACGCTTCTTGGAGATTGGTAAGCCTATTAATTTCTGTATCAATTTGTTCTATCTCCATTGTCATAAGGTCAGCTTGTTGTCTAAGTTCTTCGGCTTTGCCTCTGTAGAGACCTGCAGCTTCTCTTAAAGCTTCCGGGCCTGCTTTAACAAGGATGCTGAGTTGATCAACAAACTCAGCAGGGATGCCAAGTGATTCCATTAATGCTTCTTTGATTTCTTTGAGATCTTTTTTCTCGAGTTTCTCTTTTGGATTTTGCTCAATGTGAGTTGCTAAGTTCTCAGCGTAGTCAGCGACTTTGTTTAAGGTGAATGCTTGCACTCTTAAGTCAATTGCTGCACCTGGATTTGCTTCGCTTCTTTCACGACCCAATTGTTCTAATTTCTTCGCAAGTTTGTCTGCGTTTTTCTTTTGGTCTTCTTTGAAAACCTTATCGTTGTTTTCAACGATTTGCTGTAGCGCTATATTTATTGATTTTCCAACCATTGTTTTTCTCCTATTTCCTTTGCTGCTTTCCCAACAAGCTAATAGAAACAAGGCAGGGTTAAGTTTCGGTTAATAAATAGTAAATATATCTATTTTTTTACCAAGATTGGGTGTTTTCAGGCAGTATAAATTTTAATTTTTGTCTTGAATATTAATGTTAATATTTGGCCTTGTATAGGGGAGTATTAGTTTAGATTACAAGTAATCTTGCAAGTCAAAACAGACATACAGCCTAGATTTATTGACTCCTCGCCGGAGCTTATAGAAACTACGAATCAAATTTCACCACGACAGTCAACTTCAAATCTATTTAATGATTCACTAAAAACAGGCTCCAACTCCGGAGCTTTTTTATTACATAGCTCCAAAAATCATTTGACTGCAAAAACTAATTACAAGGATCAAATTCGTGAGTTAATCAAAGATCCATTATTGAATACAATCTTGCCTGATATCTCAAGTATGTTTTCTTTCGTAGGTAATGCAGCTTCCGCAACTGCTCATCTTTTTAATGTCTCAGATAAGGCAAAACATTTTTCTGATATTTTTGGAGTCTTTGGTACTAAATTATTTCTTTTCGTCAATGCCACTATTAATACACTAGAGCAGATTACTCGTAATAATTATCTATCTGCATTTGGTTATTTCCTCGACAATATTATTGCTGCAGTGGTGCCTCAAGAACATACATTCCTTGCACGTGGACTCTCTTCAGGTACTTATCACTTGTCTTACTCACTTGGGATTGCCAATGGTAATAAAGCCAAGTTTAATGATTTTAAAGATCATAATGAACACTTGGGTCAGGCTTTGAAGAATACTTTCACAAATCTCTTCACCCAAGATTTTAAAAGTAATTTCTTTAAGAGCGGTAATGCGTTGCCAGGAATTCTAGGAGGCTTCTTTAGTATTTTAGGTGTGATTGTGTGGCCATTGTTTGGTAAAAAAACGGCTACTTTTATGAGGGATATTGGTGGCTCATTAAAGTCAACAAATTATATTAACCCAGGGCATTTTGTTGAAGGACGCCGCTTGTATTTTCTCTCAGGTATTATGCAGTGTGGTGCTGCTTTGGCAGATTTTTGTTCTTCAATGTTCTTGAAGTCTAAGTCCTATATGGTGCCTATCAGCTTAGGCTTAGATGGAATGGCAAAGTATATTTTAAGACAATCAGTTAATAAGGGTGAATTAGGTGAGATTTAGTCTTGATTTTAATCACCTATGGCTACAATTCTCTGTAGCTTTGCTGCGTATCTAAAGATTCACTAGTTTGGAAACAGAGAGCTGATTAAAGAATTACAAAAATCGCTTCGGGTGCTTGGAACTTTTTGGTGGGAATCTATAATTTCAGCAGACCCCCGATTAATGAAGATAGCCCTATGCTCTGCATCGGGGAGCTTCATTTAAAAAGAGCGTGATATGATTATCCTTGATTTGCAAACAGTAAGAATAGATATAAGTTCAAAAATCAAAGATACCAGAGCATCTCAGCTCTTGTTTTCTTTAAGTCAACTTGAATTAGGCTCCGAGCTTGAGTCTTTGCAAATTATTGATTCTTATACTGTTCAGGCTGATCTACCAACTAGCACTATTAAAAAAGCGGCAAATAACTTAATTGATTTTAAAAAAGAACAATTAATGCTTCTTGAGAATTTAAATGATTTTGACTTTGCTATTGAAATTGGTTTCTTGCCAGGAGTCACAGACAATTTGGCAAAGACAGTGGCGACGATTTTGAAAGATAGTCTAAAACAAAATGTAGCTATCAATGTTTATAGCTCTCAAGTTTTTCTGCTCAAAGCAAATCTGTCTGAGATTGATTTGAAACAAATCATAGATACTTTACACAACCCACTTATTCAAAGAGCCAGAGTCAAGACGAGTCTGCAGTTTAATCAAACAGGCATGGGTATTGAAATTCCTAATGTAGTATTGACTTCTAAGCAAGAAATTACCATGGTTGATCTAAACGTAGATGATGCAATTCTTGCTGAACTTGGTAGCAAGGGTATTCTTGATGAAGACGGTTCAAGACGTGGTCCTCTAGCTCTTGGTCTTGATTACATGAAAGCGATCCAGGCTTACTTCATTAAAGAAGGACGCAATGCCACTGATATAGAGCTTGAGTCTATTGCTCAAACCTGGTCAGAGCATTGCAAACATACTATTTTTGCTGACCCGATTGATGAACTTAAAGAAGGTCTCTACAAAGGATATATTAAAGCAGCTACGAATCAAATCCGCAAGGATAAAGGCGATAAGGATTTTTGTGTTTCTGTTTTTTCTGACAACTCTGGTGCAATAGCATTTGATGATGATTATTTGATCACTCATAAGATGGAAACTCACAATAGTCCATCTGCGCTTGATCCTTTTGGCGGGGCGATTACTGGGATAGTTGGAGTTAATAGAGATGCTATTGGATGTGGGATGGGCTCCAAGCCTATAGCCAACCTGTACGGCTACTGCTTTGGAATTCCATCTCTGAACTCTGATAGCTGCGTTACGCTCGATCAGAATCGGCTTATTGACGGCTCAGTCAACTTCACCGAATCTTCACATCGCAAGCCTTGCTCTCAAAGCCCAGAGAAGAAATTCAGTACTCATGAAGGACTCTATCGAGACAAAGAACTCACTCAAAAAATGCTCTCCCCAAAGCGCATCATGGAAGGTGTAATTGATGGAGTTAGAGTAGGTGGTAACTGTTCTGGTATTCCTACTGTGCATGGTTTTAGTTATTTTCATCCTAGCTTTAGAGCCAAGCCACTGGTTTTTGTTGGTACACTCGGTTTGATGCCGCGTCTTGTCAATGGCAAGGATTCTTGCCAGAAGGCTGCAAGACCAGGTGACTTGATAGTAGTACTTGGAGGTAGAGTTGGTCTTGATGGTATTCACGGAGCTACTTTCTCTTCTGTTGAAATGGACTCATCTAGTCCGGCAACAGCGGTGCAGATTGGTGATCCAATCACCCAAAAGAAATTTAGTGATGCAATTATCAAAGAAGCAAGAGATAGAGGTCTCTATTCAAGTATTACTGACAACGGTGCTGGTGGGATTTCTTGCAGTGTTGCTGAGATGGCTAAGGAATGTGGTGGCTGCCGTGTTGAATTAGATAAAGTACCTTTGAAATATCCAGGTATGCAAGCTTGGCAGATTTGGATTAGCGAGTCACAAGAAAGAATGACTCTTGCAATACCGCCAGAAAACTGGGATGAGTTTAATACTTTAATGAAGTCTCGCGATGTTGAAGCTGTTGTCATTGGTGAATTTACAGATTCTGGAAGATGCCAAGTGCATTATCAAGGTCAAATGGCTATGGACATTGAGCTTGAGTTTTTGCATGATGGTTTGCCTGAACGTCAATTGATTACTCGCAAACCAAGTCCAGAATGGCTTGCGATGAACACGTCGTTGCGTGGAGCGAATGTGCCAAAGCAATTCAGTCTCTTAGAATTATTGAGTCATCCAAATCACTGCAGTAAAGAATTCATTTCCCAACAATACGATCATGAAGTTCAAGCAGTTTCTGTTTTGAAACCACTACAAGGAAGGGGAAGAGTCAATGGCGATACTGCTGTCATTAAACCTAGGATCGACTCAAGGAAAGCAGCTATTATAAGTTATGGTTTAAAGCCAGAAGAAACTGATACTGATCCATATCTAATGGCAGCTCGTTCTATTGATGCAGCGATTGCATCAGCTGTTGCAACTGGTGCTAATCCAGATTACATAGCGATTTTGGATAATTTTTGCTGGAACAGTTCTGATGAGCCAGAGCGTCTCTATCAGCTCAAAGAGACAGCTAGAGCGTGCTATGACTATGCTGTTGCATTTGGTGCACCGTTTATTTCAGGTAAGGATAGTATGTTTAATGATTTCAAGGGATATGACGCTAATGGAGAGAAGATAAAGATCTCTGCTTTGCCTACTTTGTTAATTTCTGCTTTGGGAATTATTGATGATTATTCCAAAGTTGTGAGTATGGATTTGAAAATATCTGGTGATAAAATATATTTTTTAGAAACCGCAGCCATGGAATCTGTTGACGCTGCAGCTAACTTAAGTCTTTATCGCCGTTTTTATTCTGCAGTACAAACTGAGTTGATTAGCTCGGCGATGAGCCTTGCTCACAAACCGCTCAAGCTTGCACTTGCACACAAGGCAATTGCTGGGCAACTAGGAATTCAAGTAGAGGCTGGTTTTGACCAAGATACTGGAATATTAGTGAGTATTGATCCACTTAAATCCAAGCGTTTTGAAACACTATTTCCTAAAGCTCAATTACTTGGAGAAGTTAACGAAACTAAGCGAATTAAAATCAATGCAGAGGACTTGAGTCTTGAGGAAGCGACTAGTACTTACAGGGCTCCGTTTTCTAATTATTTAAACGATCAGAAAAAAGAATTGGCGGGGGTAAACCAATGGTTACTGCTTTAATATTTTCGGGTTATGGAATCAACTGTGAGCAAGAAACCAAGCGCGCTTTTGAACTGGCTGGAGCCAATGCTGATATTGTTCACCTTAATGATTTAATCGCTGAGCCGTCACGTCTCAAGAATTATCAAATTGCAGCTTTCCCTGGTGGATTTTCTTTTGGTGATGATACCGGTTCTGGTAAGGCTTACGCTAATATGATTAAGAATCATTTACTCAAAGAAATCAAAGCCTTCGTTGCAAGAGACACTTTGACGATTGGTATCTGTAATGGTTTTCAAGTTCTTACTAGTCTTGATTTACTCAAGGGCACACTGACTCACAACACTAGCGCTCAATTTATTGATAGATGGGTTGATCTCAAAGTTAGTAGTGACTCGCCTTGGCTCAAAGGAATTGAATTTATGTCATTGCCTGTTGCTCATGGTGAAGGCAGATATATTCGTCATTGCGACGAGCGTAGCGAGGTGGCAACCCCATCTGATTTAAAAGTAGCTTTGCAATACACTGCTGCTGAAATCACAGAGTATTTTGATTATCCAGCTAATCCCAATGGTTCAGATGATGATATTGCTGCTGTCCTGAGTGATGATGGACGTATTTTGGGTATGATGCCTCACCCTGAAAGAGCAATAGAGTTTCATCACTTACCTCACTGGACTTTTCTTAAAGAAAAAGCTTCAAGAGCGTCAATGGCTTTGCCAGAAAATGGTCCTGGCTTGAGACTGTTTGAGAATGCAGTTGAGTACTTTAACTAAAGCTGTGAAAAATCCAAACCTTTTTCTTTGCTATATATTTTTTTACTTGTGCGTTTAATTTCTTGTACAAACCCTTCATCTACAAAGCCCCCTTTGTGGAAGTTCTCTGAGGAAAATGCTGTTAACTGTAAATCAGGATCATAAAACTTGATTTTGTTTGAAATGTCCATGACATTACCTAGGAGCGTGTAACCCAGCCCATATTTATTAACTGAGATCTTTATATTTAGTAAAGTTGGGCTGGGTG
>JAQCFG010000034.1 GCA_027618255.1 Cyanobacteriota bacterium | reverse complement strand
GTTCTAATGGGCTCAGCAAATTTGGGAGAACCTGTTGCAAAACTTACAGCTGATCCCATCGGTTCAAGCGGCACCAAAATATCAGAGAACATAATGATCGCATCCACCCCCAGAATCTCATAAGGCTGGATAGAAACCTCTGCTGCTTTCACTGGGTTTTTGCACAAATCCAAAAAACTAAAATCTTTGCGTATTGCTTGGTACTCAGGAAGATACCTTCCAGCCTGACGCATCATCCATACAGGAGCTCTATCGGTAGCTTCACAACGCAGTGCTTTGAGGATTCTGTCGTTTTTAATTGTTGTTTGAGTTGTCATTGGATTATTATAGCCTGTGGACAAGATTACTACAGCGTAAGTAAAATCCCAAAGCGATGTAGCTAATTTGCTTAAATGCAAGGCTTGCGAGAGCCCGCAGGGCGTTCCCGAAGTTGGTTAACACCAACGAGGGCAAGCGTAACGCAGCAGTTAAGTAAATTAGCACAGAGCCCAATCATGCTTCGGCAATAAGCCCAAACGCCGATATCATCAATAGCGCCAAAAAGAAAATCACATAAAAAATAATATTGTCAAAAACGATATCTACTTTAGTTTTAGCTGGCATTAGCAGCCTCCTTCTCTAATTCAACAGCAACATGATCTTGAAAATCACGCACACGTTTTTTGAAACTACTTACTTGAACTTCAGACATCCAAAGACCTTTGAGTCTATTTTTCGGTACTGTTTTTTTGATTACTGGTGGTCTCAAACCAAGCATACGTTCACGGCAAAACTTGTTACCTTCACGGAAGTGACAATCACCAATCTGACAGCCCATCGCTATTACACCTTGGGCACCATCATTAAATGCTTTCTCGATCATTCTTGGTTGAATAATACCAGAACAAGGAACTCTAACTACATATGCATTGTCAACATCCTTGAGATTGGCTCCATGTTTGCCTTCAAGCTCGTTATCAAGATTGACACTACGCTCACAAGCAATTACTACTACTCTTTTCTTGTCGCTCATTAAACACTAGCCTCCAAAATCATTCTAGTCTGATCCATATAATCGGTAGAAATATGCGCAGGTAATTCAATGGCATCAAAGTTGCAAGCGCCAACACAAAGACCGCACTCAGCACATCTTGCATCAATCACAACTGCAATTTCCTTAAATTTAGAACCGTCTGTTCTTGGTGCCATATAAATTGCTTCATAAGGACAATCAACAGCACAAAGCTTACAACCAACACAAGCATCTTTGTTTACTGTCGCAGGTTCATCATCTCTTGATTTAACAAACTCTGGAAGCAAGATCGCTATCAGCGTAACTACAGCTAATGCAACCCAAGTCCAAATATTGCCAAGGTAATCCATAACAGGGAAAATCCATAAATAGAACCAATCCATATCAAAGTAAGTTGGAGTAGCAATTAAGACGGCTTCAGGTCCTGAAGTAGCTGGCATTAATCCTGCAAATATAAGAATAGTTCCACCAAGCAGACAACCGAGTGCCCAAGTGACGTTGACCACAGGTCTTGAGATTCTCATATAGTGAATCCACAGCATAACAAGTAGCGAGAATGAAGTACCTGTGTGCAGGAACAGAGCCATGCTCATTGTATAGTTGCTTATTGCGTTGTCATTAATAAAAGCATGTGACCAGGCTTGTCCCCAGATAGGGAAAGCAGCAAGAAACTCACTAATTTTGGTTACTATAATGTAAGAACGCTCGTCCCACACAAGAATATAACCAGAGATACCAATAAGGGTCATCATGAATATTAAAGCTATTCCTGAGTACCAAGCAATGATTCTATATGATCTATATCTATCAGTGAAATAAACTCTAAGAGCGTGCAGCAAGACAGTGATCAACATCGCATCAGCAGCGTATCTATGAATACCACGAATCATATCTCCAAAAGGAATCTTGTGAGTGATGTACTCGACTGACTGGTAAGCACCTTCAAGTGTCGGCATATAGTATACAAACAACAATAAACCTGAAAGGAATAAAATCCACATGAAGAAATTTGGCATCGCACCATGATAATAAAGAATGTTTTGCTCTGAAGAAAAGATCTTGTTGAGGGCATCCTCAATTCTCAAAAACACTACTTGACCGGCTCTAACTATTTTTGTAAACATTAATTGGTTACCTCGTAAAACTCATCTGAACGTCGATTGGCAATCATAATACTAAGTCCAGAGAATGCAAGTGCAATTCCTAAACATGCAGCGTACCAAACGGTAGTTACTTTTTCTTGGCTAGCTGGATCGATCGTCAAACCTAATGGCTCAGTCATCATATTGATGTATTTAATGTTTTGAATAGTACCAGCATCAAAGTAAGCCTGATCAGCTCCCATCAACTCAAAATATCCCATCAAGGTAAACATCAAACCAAAGACCGCGATATTAGCTAATGCAACTCCAATCTGTAACCATGTTAAATTTTTCATTTGTTTTCCCTCCAGTTATAAATCAGCTCAAAAGGCGCAAAACTCTCTTTGATATTGTTTTTGGCACGCTCTTCACTATAGATCTTGTAAGTCAAGAATAACATTGAAGCTGCAAAAATAAAAATCCAAAGACCGTTCATCAGGTAGCCTTGAAGTTCTTCTCCTGCTTTAAAATATCTATAACCACCAAAGAATTGGGTGATTGAATAAACCGCTAAAATAAATACTGTCCAATAAGCCATTTATTTAGCATCCTTTTTGCAAGCACAGCAAGATTCCCACATTGCGGTAAGTATATGCAAAGCAGCAAAACCACCATAGAAAATCCACATACGTCCCCAAGAACCGTCAGCAAAGAAAGTGTTGCCAAGTATATCTTCTAAAGGCAAACCAAAATAAGGCACTGTATGAATTCTTCCTAAATAGCAAACCAAGAATAAAACATGAACTAAAGCAAGTTTCCATCTATTAATTCCGGCATATTGTTTCTGAGAAAAATAAATTCCAATTGCAATCAATATAGTTGTACCAGCAACCCAGTAAGGTGGGTCTGTGTTGATATTGGCGATATTAAGAATAATCAAAACAGAGAAAGCAATAGTACTAATTGCACCCATAATAGCAGTCCACATAATTATTGGTCTCTTGGTAATACTCTTCTCCTTGCCCCGGTCAAAGAACGGCAACAAAAGTACAGTTGCAGGAATTAGCATAGTAATAAACGTTGCTAGTACGGGCTCGATATATTTGTACATTTGATAAAGAGCCAAGAAATACCAGTCAGAAAGAATTGGTAATGGCGTTACAGCCGGGTTTGCTCTTGCTCCCATTTCAGCAGGGAAAATAGTTGCAGCTGCAGCTATCATAAAGATGATCAAGAATCCCTCACTCCAAGGAATATTGAAACGCTTCTTTTTGTTGCTATAAAAATAAAGCTCAACAACAATCAAACCAATAGTCGATAATGCCATATGCATTGAATAGAATCTAGTGATTGTCGCTTGTCCAATGGCACTACCACCAAGCAAGATTTGCTGAGTAACCATTCCCATATTAAAGTTGATGTATTGATTAAGCAGTTTCATATCCAGAAGAATTCCACCACCCTCAGAAACAGGGATCGCTGGCAAACTAGTTGGTACACCCCATTTGACTAATTGAGTAACAATAGTCTCACCTAAGAAAGCTAAGTTAAGACCAAACTGGTCCATATAACCAGGGAAGGTCGCAAATACTTTGGTCGCCCAAAAAGCTCTTTGGTTCCAAATTAATAAATAACCAGAAAGTCCAGAATAAAACCCAAGTAGCAAGAGGAAGAAACAAATCCATAGATTGAGTTCTCTGTTGCCTTTGTAATCAGCACAAATAAACATACGGTACATCTTCAAGATACAAGCAATAATAAAAGCATCAGCTCCATACTTGTGCATACCTCTCATCAATCCACCAAATGGTATGTGTTCTTGAATTACAATGATAGTGTCATATGCTTGTTCAGATGTTGGCACATAGAAAGCTACCAATATAGCTCCAGTAACAATAGTTACTATCCAAGTGAGCCACTGTATTGGTCCAAGTTTGTACCATACATTGTCTACTTGTTTATCAACAAAAGTTTCATCAAAGAAATCAACATTCTTTAATCTATCCATTACTGATTTTTTTGCTGCTTTAAATATAGAAGGCAATTCCATTAAGAGATCCCTCCTGACTCTAAACTACTAACCAATATTCTTTCTCCTTGTCTTATGAAGTTAAACTTAAATGGTGATCTTGGTGCAGGACCAGAAACTACCTTGCCTCTACCTTTGGTGTCAGTTTGCATTGGGTCATAAACTGAAAGATGACAAGGACAAGCAAAAACTTTTTGTCCTGGAGGCGGAGCATAGTTATATCCCTTAGCTACCTCAGCTTCAATAGGAACGAAATTAAACACACAACCTAAGTGAGGGCAAACACGACTAAATACGACAAAGTCAGCACTGCCGTCTGGCGTCGGGGTTCTAACAATCACACCAGGAATAGTTTTGATTTGTTCACCGACAGAAGTATATTCGCGATTAGACTCTTGAAACATAAAATACTTAAAGGACCAGTTCTCGGGGAAATCAGAGACACTGAAACTGATCTCACGAACCGGTGATGGTTTGTCTGGTTGCTTGAAGATCTCAGCTGTTGCAAGCGGACCAGAACTTGGCTTGAGAAACCTAACAAAGGGTGAAATAAACAATGCCGAAATGCCGCCAATTACGGGGACTGCAAGCAAGGTCTTTATAAACTCTCTTCTTTCAAATTTCATATTAATTAGATTCACCTATTTCTTTCTTATAATCTTCAAGTTTTTGTCGACCGATATCCAGCCTGTCTACTTCTTGAGAATATGCAAAACTACGAACATAACGAACTAATTTCCAAATTAGCTCAGGATTAAAATCTTCTTGTCTATCAAAGTCATGTCTATCTTTCCAAGCAGGCATTGCTGTCCAAGGAATTCCATAAGAAATCTCATTAAATAATTTCTCGTCAGAGCGAGTATAAAGACGCTTGAACATATTAAAGTTGGCAGGTTGAGGATTAAGCATCTTGTGTAAGTTACCATCTCCCTGTCCTCTGGTTCCATGACAAATAGCGCAATTACCACCAAACAGTGCATCCATTTCTGAAGCTTCTTGTGAGTTGGCTGGGTAATAACCAAGTATATTAGTTCTCATATAGAGTAGCGAATCCCAACGCTCATCAATAGTCAAAGCCTTATTCATTTGGTGCTTATGACCACAAATTCTTTCAAATTGTTTTTCTGGACTTTGTGCGCGCATATAGCTAATAACTTGCTGGTCTTTAGTAGGCGGCTCTCCGTGACATCTAGCACAATTGGCTTGGTATACTTTCTGACCACTAACGATTGAAGGAGTATGTGATGGATAAAGGAAGTCGGGACACTGGGCTCTATCCACTTCAGAGTGCCAGTCTTTAATTAGACTTGACTGCAATCCAGTACGTGAAGCAGCCATTAGAGGTGCAACAACAATTAAGCTCATTATCAGCGCTAGTGAAACAATCCAGACGATTCTTTTTTTACTTTTCATTTTGACTTTAATATCCATAAAACGGTATCCAACTAATGCTACACCAGGCGATAACTAAAATATATAGTACTACCAAAAATAAAGGTGGCTTATTGTGGCTAACTTTGTATTCAGCAGCAGGTGTTACTAAAGATTTTGACAAGGCTGGTGAAATTGGTGACATTTCATCTAGATTTAAATTGGTATTTGTATTTTCCGTCATATGTTTTAAACTCCTGTCCCCATCATCTCGAATTTGGCTGCCTCAATATCATCAAACTGTCCACTTTTAAAAGCCCAGTAAGCCAAACATCCTGCTAATAAAAAGAATGTTGAAGAAAAAATTGCAAAAACCGCAATCCCTTCCTTGTTAAAGACACTCAGTATCCAGTCTTGAAGAGAAAAAGCAATATTAGTGTCCACTAGTTCCTCCTGCACTGGTCTCTGTACCAGTCAAGCCACCTGGATTTACATGGTAAGTACCAGTAGCTTTGTGATGTCCAATTTCTTTGTATTTGTTTATTAATCCAGTAGGCAGTACTGATTGCTCTTCCCAATCCTTATCATTAATTGTTTGATAATCCTGAATAATCACTTCTTTGTCTTGTGGAAGAGTTTTTAAGAATGCAACTAAGTACCACATTTGTTCAGGCTTCAGCGCAAGTTTCCAACGCGGCATTCTGGTACCAGGTACACCCTCTGCTACTTTATAGTACCAAGTCTTGTCAGAATAAGCCTTGAAGAAAGGTCTTGAGAAGTTGGCTGGTTTTTTGTTCATGGCAAGAGCGTTTGGTCCGTTACCAAGTCCGTTCGTTCCGTGACAAGCTGCACAGTTTTGTCTAAAGATTCCAGCACCACCATTGGCAGCTGTTGCACTATCAACGTTGGGTTTGTGGTGTTCAGATGCTACCCAAAAAGCTGTGTCAGCTTCTGGATAATATGCTTCGTAAATTGGTTTATTCTCAGGATCTTGAAAACGCTTAGCACCAAGTGTTTGTAGATAGGCAACCAAGTTAGCTGTGTCTACCTCACTCAAGAAACTAAAAGAAGGCATAATTGAACCGGGAGTATAAGCTCTTGGATTATCAAGATGTCCAATATGCCAGGCATCTGGCATTTTGAGACCTTCATTACTCAAGTCTGGACCTGTTCTTGATGTACCCAATACGTTTGGTGTTTCATTAACATAGTCACCAGCATGTACTCGAGAACCGAAATCTCTATCCTGTGGTCTAACAAATTGTGAGTGGCAATAAAAACAACCTTCTCTGACGTAAACTGCACGTCCTTTACCAGCCTGACTTAATTTAGGTTTGCCCTTTTCATCAATGACGATATTGCCATCAGTATCTTTGAGAACATATTCCATCGCATACTTTGTAGGCTTGATATTAATCATCGTCATATCAGGAATCAATACAACTACTGTGTAGATCATCATAAAAGACAGAGCAACTACAACTGCTGGCAGTATATATCCCTTTGTACCTATTTTTTCATTTGTATTTTTGTCAGACATTTCCTAAATCCTTTCCTTAGTTCTCAGTTGGTACCGCCATATTAAGTTCATCCTCAGATGAAATACTTGGGCTATTCATACTTCTAAATATATTGTAGGCAAATAAACAGCTACTGGCAAACATCATTACTCCTCCAATTGATCTAACCAACCACATTGGTGGGAGAATTAATGACCATTGAGCTACTGGGTAACCAAGAGCCCATCCTACTGACTGCTGTAATCCACCTACAGTAAGACTCAAGAAAAATAATAAGAATCCAATTGTAAGCAACCAATAATGCCATTTAACTAAACGAACACTGTAAATCTTTTTGCCAGTAAGTCTTTGTATGCCGTAATAAAGTGATCCTATTACAAAGAATGTAAATGTACCAAGCAAAGCGGCATGAGCGTGAGCAACAACCCATTGAGTGAAGTGAATGTACCAATTGATTCCACGTGTCGCCTGAAAAGGTCCTTGTATACAAGTAATGAAATACCAAAAAGCACCTGTCATCACAAAACGAAGTGGCATATTTGTAGTCAGCATCCACCATGATCCTTTCATTGACATATAGAAATTAGTTAAAACGGTTATCACCGGGATGACTAAAGCTGCAGAGAAAATTACCGCAAGAGCTTTAAGCCATTCTGGCACTGGTGACTGTAGTAAATGATGAGTACCTGTGGGTGCATAGAAAAATGCAATAGTCCAAAAGCCAATCATTGACAAGCTATGACTCCAAATCGGTTTACCGCTCATCTTAGGTACCATGTAATAAGCTATACCAACACCAAGTACTGTAAACCACATTCCCAATATATTGTGTCCATAAAACCAGTTGAGGATTCCATCATTCAATCCATCCATTGCAACAAAAGTACGGTTACCTACTAAATAAACAAACGGCATCCAAAAGAAAGCCCCCATGATATACCAAACGGATACATAGAGTTTTTTGACTTGTCTATTAAGAACTGTTCTAAAAAGATTGTAAGAAAGTAAGAATAGTCCTACTAAAACCAAAATATCAAAAGGCCAAGTATATTCCGCATACTCACGTCCCTCTGTAAAGCCATTCATTAATGCTATTGCACCGCCACCAATAACAAAATTCCAAACATAGCAAACAAAGTTGGCTAATTTCTCTGAGTAGAGCTTGGTCTTACAAAGAGCTGGGATAATATAAAGCGCCGAACCAATATTAGCCATTGACAACCAGCCAAAGGCAATTGTATTCACGTGAGCAGGTCTCAAGTGCGTAAACGATAATTGAGGTATTCCTTTAGTTAAATCTGGAAAAGAAAACTCCAATGCTGCTAAAAGGCCAGCAGCCATTCCTAATACCAACCAAACAATGGCTGAGAACATAAAGAACTTGGCTGAACTACCCTCATCCGAACTTAAAAATTTACTGTTAATCATGCTTTGTACCACCAATGTTCCGAACTTAAAATTGTATTCATTGTTATTCTTTAAATCACTAATTCGATGAAATCAAATTTCTAGTGAATCGATCTAATCATATAAAGGATTGCAAGAAACGTCAGCGATAAATGAAGAAAAATACCTAATCTAAGCAAAAATTAAGAATTAGTACTGGTATGTATACATACAAAGGGATCAGGGTCGTATCCTGTTTAACCTAGTCTTAACTTGAAATTGTTAAAAGTACTTGGGAGAACTAGGTTTTCATTATGGTTGCTGGATTATTAATAACAAAATTTATACAACTATCTGGCCAAGTACCGACAATTTTACTTGGTGCTCAAAAATCTGATGGTAGTCAGATCAACAAACACATACCGGAATCAATATTAGGTAAAATACCTGGATTTAAGCCAAATAGTTTTGACTTAGCAAATGGAGCCCATCTGAAATTTGGAAACGTACCTGGTCACGAAAAAGGAGCCAGGCTCCAAATTGTTCTCAACCTACAACAAGGTAATTCATTTGCAGTATCAGCTGGATCTGGGATCGATATAAAAACAAATATACAAGAAGGGTCGACCAATATACCAAGTAGAGTCAGCCTACAACTTGCTGAAGGTGCTACGCTTACTGCCCAAAAAGGTAAATTAAATATAGATGGCAAACATTACCCTAGTGAATTGAGGGGCTTTGATGATGATACTAATGTCACTGTTGCACAAAATAACGGCAAATTACAATTTTCCTTAACTAATATAAATCAAGCAAAAATGGCTGGCGTTGATAATGACAACAGCTCATGGTCGAGTCTTGGTGCTACTGCTTAATTAAGGGTGCACTGAGAAATGCAAAGTATCAACCCCTATCTGACACCTGCTTTGCACGGTCAGAACCTTTTTTCATAGACCCGACTAGAAAAACTTCGTTTGTCAGCGTGTCAGCAAACCGTTTTCAAGTTTCAATACCAAGTCCGCACTCTTAATAGTCTCTAATCTGTGAGCAATAGTAATTAAAGTCTTCCCTTTGATATATTCATTCAATAATTCATAGATCGCCTTCTCTGTTTCCAAGTCAATCTTGGCTGTTGCTTCATCAAGCACAAGAATCTCCGGTCTAGCAACTAATGCACGAGCAAAGTTGATCACTTGCTCCTCGCCAGATGAAACATTGGACAAATTCAAAAGATCACGTTCTTGTCTTAGACCAGGAGCCAAGTCGAGGAAGCGCTGAGCAAGCTGCATATCAAGCTTGGACTCGTCTCGTCCTAGTTTGATATTGGATTCTAAATTACCTGCAAAAATATATGTGTCTTGGTGAATCACGGCTATTTTTTCTCGTAGTTGATACTGAGGAATCTCTTTGATGTCGACTCCATTAATTTCAATTAAACCTTGATCAAGTTCATACAGACGAGTCAATAGTTTAATGATGGTACTTTTGCCCGAACCAGTCTTGCCGATAATTGCTATTTTTTGACCTTGCTGTACTTGAAAACTAACGTCATTAAGTACAGGTGTTTTGTCTTGATATTGAAATTGGATATTTTTAAAATTGATAAGTGGCGCATCTTTGTTCTCTTGTGTGCAAGTTAAAGATTTATGGTCTTGAATACTAATCGGTTCATCTAATAATTCACTCATTCTTTCTATTGCAGTAAAAGCAGATTGAATTACCGTAAAACGATCACTAAGATTGCGAATCGGCTCAAACAGTGCCTGCGAGTACTGTATAAAAGCAAGTATCATACCGATACTTAGTACAGAACTAGCAAAGATCTTTGAACTAATATAAATTAAAGCGATGATAGCAAACAGTGAAATCATTTCTATAGTAGCCGAAAGCCGTGCATCTGCTTTGATACTTTCGTCATTGGCTTTAAAATATTGACGATTGTATTCAGCAAACTTGTTCATACTTTTGGCTGTGCTGTTTAATACTTGAACAACAGAAATACCAACTATATTTTGTTGCAAGAAAGAATTGAGCTTAGCAAGCTCCTTGCGAGCCATCAAATTGGCTTTACGATAAAGCTCTTGGTAATAAATAGTAATAAAATAAATCGGTATCAAAAAAACTGAAACTACTAAACTCAATCTCCAATTGAGGTAAAACATAAATAATAGAATCCCTAGAATATTGAAAATATCGAGCAGAATTAAAACCAATCCACCAACAAAGCTTTCAGCGAGTTGCTCCATGTCACTAGTGACTCTTGAAACCGAGCGACCAACAGGATTGCGGTCAAAGAAGCTCATAGACATAGATTCAAGATGCACAAAAAGAGAGTAGCGAATATCAGCTACCATCGACTGACCGACTTTGTTCATAATATAGAACTGTGCAACTTGCAAAACAAAATTGATAGCAACAGCGCCAAGCAAGAATAAAGCATAAGTCCAAAGTCCAGCTAAATCAAATGCAGCAATAGGACCGTCAACTGCTTTTTGTAGCAAAACAGGTTGAATAGAATAGGTTGCAGAACTTAAAGGTAAAATAGCTAATGCGATAATAATTTGCCATTTGAAAGGCTTCATGAATGGATATAGGGTTTTGATTAGCTGCCAGTTATTCATCAGCCTACTCTCTCCAATTTAATTAATTGATCCATCTCATTTAAAATACTTTCATTATGAGTAATGAAAATAGTAGTTTTGTTTTTACGCAAACCGATGATATTATGCAAAATCAACTTAGAGCTCTCGTTATCAAGACTACTTAAAGAATCATCGAGCACTAAAATCTCCGGATCCAGTGCTAATGCTCTGGCGATAGCAATTCTTTGTCTCTGTCCTCCTGAGAGGGTTACACCACGCTCACCAACTATACTGTCATAGCACTCAGACAAGGACATAATCTCATCATGGATATTCACTTTCTTAGCGAGCTCAATCACTTGATCTCGACTTAGATCTTTGGCGTAAACAATATTATCAAAAACCGAACTCGAAAAAAGAAAATTAGTTTGGGGTACTAGGTTCACCAAAGTACGCAATGAATTTAATTGAATATCCTTGATATCAATCCCATCAATTAAAATCTCATCATCAGTCAACTCTTTAAGATGCATTAATTTATGAGCTAGTACTGTTTTACCTGAGCCGATTGCACCGACAATACCAACCATTGATCCTTTAGTTATTTTTGTATTAAGGGCTTTGATTTCAATTTCAGTTTCAAAGCTAGTTTTTTTAATAGCGTCGTCACGATCTTTGATAGTCGGATCAACTTGAAGAATACCGTTAATTCTTTTTTCACTTACTTGAGCTCTATAAATGATAGTGATTAACCAACCAAGCGTGGCGACAGGCCAGATCAGCCTTTGAACATAAAGTGCATAAGCAGCAAAGTCACCAGCACTAAACTCTCCAGCGATAATTGATTTACCACCCATGTACAAAAGTAAAACAAAACCGAGACTTGCAATTACTCGCATCACTGGCCCAATAAAACTACGCACCTGAATTAATTTCAAATAGGCTTGTTTTAATTGATCATTGATAACAGAAAAACGATTGAGCTCTGCCTGTTCTTGAGCGTAAGCCTTGATAATATGAATACCACTCAGGTTTTGTTCAATGAAATTACTAATACGTGCAAGTTCTTCTTGAACCCAATTTTGATAGTCTTTGATCTTGCCACTTAAAGAAATCACAAATAGAATCACAATAGGAATCAAAGCCAGAAAAGCCCAGGTTAATTCGGTATGTAAATCAAACATCAAAGGTAGAATCACAGCAAAAGCAATTACAGTATTGAATATATTAAGCATTGCAAAACCACCAAGGGCTCTAATAGACTGGACATCATTAGTGATTATTGAAATTAGGCTACCCGCCTGAGTCGAGATTCCATCTTTGGAACTCTCCGAAAAAAAACCAGGTGGCAAGGTCACCAAATGATTAAAGATATCTTTTTTAAGTTCAAATTCAATCTCACGACCAATAGCAAATATGATTTGGCGAGAGGCCGCTCTCATTATTGCCATTAGCACAGCAAGAAAACTAGCCCAAGCTAGAACTTCTAACAGAGCGGAGTCCTGAATTTCAATCATGTCTACTACTTTTTTTATAAGCTGTGGAATATAAGCAGCCAAGAGATTAGTGATAATCAAAAAGACAATCCCTAATAAATATCCACGATAATGTTTGAGCAAATACTTAAACACTCAAACTCAACTCCAATATTACAAAGACCATGATCATTACAGAGATCCAACTATTAACAGTAAAAAATGCCTTTTCAATTTTCTGTTCGTTGACTAGTCGCTGTTCATAAAACAGTGCTACAACAGTAAACAATATTGCCAGCTTGAAATAAAAACCAAGCTCAAGTTCTTCACCACAAAGATATAAGAAGATTGGTGTTAATAAATGAGTAAAACGAGCGATTTTGACGGCTGTCGCTTTGCCAAATCGGGCAGGGATAGAGTGAAGTTTTTGACTTAAGTCAAAAACTTCGTCTTGTAATGAATAAAAAATATCAAAACCTGCAACCCAAAAGCTAACAGCAAGTGCAAGGTAAACTGGCGCCAGTGAATCTAAATTACCAGTAACAGCAATCCAAGCTCCAAGCGTAGCCCCTCCAAGAGTGGTACCAAGAACAAAATGACAAAGCCAAGTCACACGCTTCATCCAAGAATAAGCAAAAAGCCAAGTCAAAGCAATTGGCAAGAGGATTTGACAAAGTCTTGGTAATTGAAAAGCCGAGAAAATCAAAATCGTTAATGAAAGAATCGCAAAAAACCATGCTTGCTTTTTACTGATCTTGCCTTGAGGAATTTCTCTATCTTGAGTCCGCGGGTTACGTGAATCAATCTCAGCATCAAAAATCCGGTTAAGGGTCATACCAGCAGAGCGCGCTCCAAGTAAACAGAGACTAATCCAAAAGAAAACCATCCAGTCAATTTGACCATTTTGATAATCAATTGCCAGTAAAGCTGAGCTGATAACGAAAGGCAGTGAGAACAAAGTATGTTCTAGCTTGATCATTTTGCTCCATTTACTCAATATCTCCAACATTAACAAGATTAACTCTATCAGAGAAAGAAAGAATTTGCTATTATCTACCCTCGTGATTTTGATACCCCCTATCAACTTGCAAATGACAACTGGGAGCAAGCGGCTGGCACCTGGCATAGAAACACTCATTGAATTAATACCTCATTTTTTAGCACGCTTCGGTGTATCAACTGAAAGAATAAACAAAACTAACACTCTCAAATGGCTCATAAAACAAGACCTCCTCGATTTTGGATCGGATAAAGCAGGAACCCTAACTAAATGCCTCAGAGATCTTGGTAATAACAAAGTAGATAGTATCTATTTTCCAGAGAGCACACTGGTCAACCCAAACAGTGAACATAAATCCTGGACTGAAATTCCAAACAAGAGTAAGAGGATCATTACAAGCTTACTCATTGGTAATTATGATAAACCAATACCTACGGAAGCTAAATATCAACTATCACAAAAGCAACTAGAACAACTCATGCAAAATATATTAAGGATATTAAAGCCTGGAGGTTTTGCAGTTATGGATCAAAAAGCTTTTGGTAAATATCCACAAGGATATGATCGAGACTATCTAAATCAAGTGACACAAACAATGATTAACATGGGAATTAGCATGAGTCTCATTAGCACAAATTCAGATACCTCTTTTTATGTTTTTTATCAACAAGACGATTCACCTCTCAAAATAGCAAAACAAATTGCTGACGAGATCAAAGTTACTGGTCAATTGACTATGGCTTAACTAAGCTAAGCTGCTTTTGATTATTTCGATACTCAAGTCTCAGCTTAGCATCCATATCATCAATCGAGTCTACCGCTTGATCCCAAGCAGTATAGATTTGATACTTGCCAGTATCTCGCAAATCACCGGCAACGTACAAACCTGGGACACTAGACTCACCCTTGTCTCCGCAAACTACATTGCCCTTGGCATTCACTTCTGCACCAACTTGCAAAGCTAGTTCGTTATAAGCAATTTGTCCTAATAAAGCAAAAGCAAACTCTACCGGTTCAAACTTACCGCCTTCAAGTTCAACAGCTTCCATCTTGGTTTTCGGATCTCCCTTGATTGATTTGATAGCTTCAGTGATCACTTTAATATCGTAAAGCTTGAGAAGTTCTTTGACATCATCTGAGAACTCTGGCTCATGACCATTAGTAAAAATCTTAAGCTCAGGTGGTTGATAACGCTCATGGAGCATGATTGCAACCCAAGCAGCTGGCGCGCCGTGACCAATAGTAGCGGTGATTTTGTTTAATGATTTGTGACCATCACAACGCAAACAATAATCGATATGCCCTTTGTTGGCAAAAGGCAAGACCGGCTGAATCGAGCCATCTATCTCTGGTTGCATATCCATAATGCCAGTTGCAAGCAAAACATACTTGGCTTGGTAGCTTTCACCCTTGGCTGTTTCAAGTTCAAAAATTCCATCTTGGTTTTTAGTTAGTTTACTAACAGCATCTGCCACAACAGTGAGCTTGCTAGCAAACTCAGATTCTTCTTGAATCCATTGTAGGCTTGATGTGGTAGCAGAACCAATTGGTCTTGGGATACCAGAGCTGTAAGGCATGTTAACAACGTGCGAGACCCAAGTAGCTCTTGATTTTTTATTGGTCTTCGCGTCACCCTTGAAAACAATTGTGTCTTTGTTATTGAGAACTGATCGCAATAAACCCATTTGTCCAGCTGCACCTGCTCCGATAACTGCTATTTCAAAAATTTGCTTTGGCATAGTAATTATTATTGCATTATGTCTTTCTCCATTCGACTGCAATACATATTAATTCAATCTTGATATATTTCTAAAGATTAAAAGATATTACTACAAACTTTGAGCTTTTTAGCGATAATCATCGCAGTCAGCGATTTTGCATTAGGGACTTTTGTTCATGATCTAACGCAGCAGCTGGACAAAAGCACCAAGGCAAAACAAATGAAGATCACTGCACATGAGGAATACGGTTTGAGGATCATACTTAGATTAGCTAGATTGCTTCAATCTAGTCCTAGCGGCTTGGTATCTATCAACGAAATAGCTAACGCAGAAGCTATTAGCTATGAAAATACAGCAGCGATTATTGGCAAACTCAAGGAAGCAGGCTTAGTTGAAAGTACTCGCGGAAAATACGGCGGCTACAAATTATCAAGACCTAGTCCAAGTATCAATCTCTATCAAATTATCGACGCACTTGGTGAAGCGAGTTTTGGTATTGATTTTTGTAATAAGCACTCAGGCAAAGAAGAAAACTGTGTAAACTCAAATGATTGCTCGGTAAGACCTGTCTGGTCATCACTCAATAGCATGGTGAATAATTTCTTGGCTGGGATTAGCCTTGCGAGCCTACTCAATAAAGAACAAAACACTATCAACAATATCAGAGGACAAGTACGCAATTTTGCAGAAGTGCAAATGAGCTACAACTAAAATGGTAACAATGGACACTAATCTAGAAAACCTTCAAAATCAAAAGTACAAATATGGCTTCACTAGTGAGATTGAAGCGAATAAATTCCCCAAGGGAGTAGACCAAAACGTAGTAAGAAATATTTCTGCTATCAAAAATGAACCAGGGTTTATGCTCGATTTTCGTCTCAAAGCTTTTGAGCAATGGAACAAGATGAAAGAACCAAAATGGTCACGAGTTCATTATCCGGCAATTGATTTTCAAGACATTATTTATTACTCTGCACCCAAATCAAAAATGAACGCAGACGGCAAATCTAAAGGGTCGCTTGATGAAGTTGATCCAGAAATATTAAGAACCTACGAAAAGCTTGGTATACCTATTGCAGAACAAAAACAACTACAAGGGATTGCTGTTGATGCAATCTTTGATAGTGTTTCAGTAGCTAACACTCACAAAAAAGCTCTAGCAGAAATCGGCATTATTTTCTGTTCAATCTCGGAAGCAGTTCAAGAACATCCCGAACTTGTTAAAAAATATCTTGGTACCGTAGTACCGAATACTGATAATTTTTATGCCGCACTCAATGGAGCAGTTTTTAGTGACGGGACTTTCATCTACATCCCGCCTAATACCAAATGTCCAATTGAATTATCGACCAACTTTAGAATTAACACCGAAGGTTCAGGACAGTTTGAGAGAACCCTGATCATTTGCGACGAAGGTAGCTATGTCTCTTACCTAGAAGGTTGTACAGCGCCGGCCTTTGATACCAATCAACTGCACGCAGCTGTCGTTGAACTTATTGCAATGAAAGATGCTGAGATCAAATACTCTACAGTACAAAACTGGTACGCTGGAGATGAAAATGGCAAGGGCGGGATTTACAACTTTGTAACCAAGCGCGGGAAATGCCAAGGAGACAACTCCAAAATCTCTTGGACTCAAGTTGAGACTGGATCTGCAATCACCTGGAAATATCCTAGTTGTATTCTTCAAGGTGACAACTCTATTGGGGAGTTTTACTCAGTGGCACTTACTAACAACATGCAACAAGCAGATACCGGCACCAAAATGATTCACATTGGTAAAAACACCAAGTCAACCATCATCAGCAAAGGTATTTCGGCAGGTAAATCAGAAAACACTTATCGAGGGCTAGTCAAGATCGGTCCCAAAGCTCAGAACGCCAAGAACTATACTCAATGCGACTCTATGTTAATCGGTTCCAACTGTGCTGCCAATACGACTCCATACATTGAAGTAAGTAACAATAGTGCCAACATCGAACACGAAGCATCTACTTCCAAAATCTCTGAAGACCAATTATTTTATTTGCAACAAAGAGGCATTAGTATAGAAGATGCCATTAGTACTATCATTAGTGGCTTTTGCAAGGATGTATTTAAAGAGCTACCTGGAGAGTTTGCAGCTGAAGCAAACGCACTAATGAGCCTTAAATTGGAGAACTCTGTAGGATAGACCCAAAGGAAGATATATAATGACCGAAACAATACTTAAAATAGAAAAACTCAAAGCCGTAATCGATACTGAAGAAGGCAAGAAAGAAATCCTCAAAGGACTTAACCTAGAGATCAATGCAGGCGAAGTGCATGCGATCATGGGACCAAACGGTTCTGGCAAAAGCACTCTATCAAAGATTCTTGCTGGACATCCAGACTATGAGGCAACAGGCGGCACAGCAGAGTTTTTAAACAAAGACTTGCTTGAACTCGCTGCTGAAGACAGAGCCAATTCGGGATTGTTTCTTGCGTTTCAATACCCAGTAGAGATTCCCGGTGTCAACAACCTCAACTTCCTAAGAATGGCTTATAACTCGAAACAAAAATATCAAGGCAAAGAAGAAATGGACCCACTTGATTTTGATGATTTCATTGAAGAGAAAATCAATATACTCAAAATGGACTCTAGTTTCCTTGATCGTAATCTCAATGAAGGATTTTCTGGTGGGGAGAAAAAGAAAAACGAAATCCTTCAAATGCTAGTACTTGATCCCAAACTTGCGATCCTTGATGAAACCGACTCAGGACTGGACATTGACGCGCTCAAACTAGTAGCCGAAGGTATCAATCAATTCAAAAACAAAGGCAACGCTGTATTGATGATTACTCACTATCAAAGACTACTTGATTACGTTGAACCAGATTTTGTGCATGTACTTAGTGGCGGTAAAATCATCAAGACTGGCGACAAATCACTAGCACTAGAATTAGAGGAAAGTGGCTACGCAATCTCATGACAAAGACTCCTATAGATTTCGAAGAAAAAATTATCAGAGATGCTTCAAACACCATCTCTCAGCTTCGTTTCATACAAGATCGCAAACAACTAGCTCTAACCAAACTCAAAGACTTAAACTTTCCTTCTGGCAAAGATGAAGACTGGAAGTATTTTGATTTCAATGATATTCTTGGTTTTAATCAAAATGTTCAAGATCAGCAAATTGAAGCAAAAGATCTTGCAGCACTCATTGACAAGTATGTCTACAGAGAGACTGTGAGTAATTTAATCGTCACAATTGACGGCAATTATTCTAAAGAGCTTTCTAATTTCAAATCTGAACAAATCAAAATTGTTAATTTCAACAAGGCTGAAGAAATTGAAGCTCAGCCAGAGCTCAAGTCAATCACAGAGAAATTCTTTGCACAAAATCTTGAACAAGAGACTAAGTATTTCAAAACAGTAAACACAATACTTATGGATAGTGGTTTCTTGCTACATATTCAAAAGAACTACAATAGTCAAAGCCCAATACAAATACTACATATCTCAACCAAAGCCAACTTTAATCAAATTAGATCATTGATTTATGCTGGTGCCAACTCCAACACTAACCTAATAGTTAATTATATTGGACACGAAGCGAGCAAGTACTTAACTAATGCAGTTATCGAAACCTATCTCGACGATGGTGCCGAGCTTAAACTCGACAAAATCCAAAACGAATCCAAGCAATCAACCTGCCTCTACAACTTAGAAACAACACTTTGCCGTGATAGCAAATTCGAATTCAATTCATTTAGTTTTGGAGCCAAATCAAGTCGAGATGACATCAATATCAATCTTAATGGCGAAGCTGCAGATGCTTCTATCAATGGTCTCTATGTAGTTAACGGCGATCGCAAATCACATCACAAAGTAGTAATCAATCACAATGCCCCGCACACTCAAAGTAGTCAGCTCTTTAAAGGGATACTGCAAGATCAATCGAGAGCTGAATTCAACGGATTAATTGAAGTTGCTAGAGCCGCACAAAAAACCAACGCCTTACAACTCAATAAAAACTTATTACTCTCAGACTCTGCTCACGTAGATTCAAGACCACAGCTCAACATACTTGCTGATGATGTCAAATGCGCTCATGGATCGACAGTTGGTAATATCAGCGCCGAAGAATTATTCTACTTAAATAGTCGTGGATTAAGTGATCTTGAAGCAAAAGCAATACTCACCTATAGCTTCTGCCAAGAAGTTATTGACAAGATCTCAATAGAGTCAGGAAGAAACTACGCTAGCAATCTTGCATTTGCAAGCCTGGGAGCTAGTCACGATGGTACTCTAGAAGCACTTGCTGAAAACAAGAAATTCAAACACTCACGCTATGACTAAAACTTGTAACATCACTCAAGCCCGCAAGGACTTTCCAATACTTCAACAGTACTGCTACCTTGATAGTGCAGCTACTAGCCAGAAGCCAGTGCAAGTCATTGAAGCGATGAGAGAGTTTATGACTAACTCCAACGGCACCGTAAGAAGAGGTGTCTATGAGCTTAGTGTTCAATCAACGCAAGCATTTGATCAGGCTAGAGAAACGGTACGCAAATTTATCAACGCTAAATCAAGCAACGAAATCATTTTCACCAAAGGTACTACTGAGTCTATCAATATGCTCGCTTATTCATTCACTGAGTGGTTGAGATTGGGGCAAAAAGAAATTACTAACACTAGTGAGATCCTGACGTCAGCTTCGGCTCCTCATAATGACATAGAAATTCTAATCAGCGGGCTAGAGCACCATGCCAATATAGTTCCATGGCAAATCCACTGTAATCGAATTGGTGCCAAACTTAAATCAATTCCGGTACTGGACAATGGTGAGCTTGACCTAGAAGCATGCAAAACACTCATCGCAAGTGGCAAAGTCAAACTCGTAGCTGTTACGGCACTTGCTAATTCAACTGGCACAATAGTTCCAGTCAAAAAAATCACAGAGCTTGCCCACCAACACGGAGCTTTAGTTCTAGTGGATGGCGCTCAGGCTGTGGCTCATCAAAAAATAGATTTGCAAGATCTTGATGTTGATTTCTTTGCTTTTTCTGGACACAAGCTTTATGGACCAACCGGCATTGGAGTGCTTTATGGCAAAGAAAAATACCTAAACGCCATGCCTCCTTATCATGGTGGTGGTGAAATGATAGACAAAGTCACGCTAACTGAGACAAGTTTTGCGCAAGCACCGTTCAGGTTTGAAGCTGGTACTCCTCCTATTGTTGAAGCGATTGGCTTAGGGGCTGCGATTGATTATATTGCAGGTCTTGGTATTGAGAATATCTCTCAATACGAAAACGAACTCTACAGCTACGCGCTTAGTAAAGCCAAAGAAATTGAAGGACTAAAAATCATAGCAAGCACAGAAAATAAAACTAGCATTATTAGTTTTGTATTTGATGACATTGGTAGCTTTGATATTGGTACGATGATGAACGAACATGGTGTTGCAATTAGAACCGGTCACCATTGCGCTCAGCCTGTAATGACAAGGTTTGGAGTAGATTCAACGGCAAGAATCTCAATTGCGTTTTACAACAATAAAGAAGATATAGACAAGTGCTTTGAAGCACTTGCAAAAACGGTAAGGATATTTAGATGATACTAGAAGCACAAGACATAGAGAACCTACTCAAAGAGAACCTAACGGTAGAGTCAGTTGAAGCAATTGATCTCAAGGGCGGTAATCACTGGCAAGTAAATGTCGTATCAAGTGATTTTGAAGGACTTTCAAGAGTGAAACGAGAGCAACTGGTACAACGCAGTCTCAAAGACTTACTGGCAAATGAGAGTATTCATGCTCTTGTTGTTAAAGCAAAGACCAAGGACGAATTATAAACAAAGGAGAACAATATGCAATTTGGAAATCAAGTAGAGGGTGAATTAAACCAGGAGCTCAAAGGGAAAATCGAAGAGATCTTAAAGAAAGACAAAGTAGTACTCTTCATGAAAGGCAATAAACAAATGCCTCAGTGTGGCTTTTCAGACACTGTCGTCAAAGTGCTTAATTTTCATGGTGCCGAGTTTGCTGACTATGACATACTTGCAAACCCTGATCTTAGATCTGGCATGAAAGTCTATTCAGAATGGGCTACTTTCCCGCAACTCTATATCAACAATGAATTCATTGGTGGCTGCGATATCGTTATGGAAATGCACGAGAATGGTGAAATAGCTACTGCTCTCAAGGCTTAACACGTTGAAACTCCTGTCGCGTCGTAGCTTCGCGAAGACGGATAACTAGATCTTAATATCAATATGATCCAATGTTACTGAGGTAATTAAGATCATGGCAAGAAGCAATACAACAGGGCTCGGCGGGACAAGTGGTACTTTAGCAGGTACTGCTGCAGTGCCTGCTAAAGTACCAGCTAAAGTGACAAGAGCTTCTGCTCTTACTAAGGGACCTAACGCTAAAAT
>JAQCFG010000033.1 GCA_027618255.1 Cyanobacteriota bacterium | reverse complement strand
GTTCTATTTGTGCTCTGAGACCATCAAAGACCGTAAGCTTGTCAGCGAGATCCTTACGAATGGTTGCGAATTCTTCTTCTAATTCCTTGTCGGTGAGTGCACCAACTTCAACAGAACTAAGGTTGACTTTTATTGTTGCAATAACTTTTTCTAATTGCTCCGCTTTTGCTCTTAATAAAGCAACTTCTATAGCGCTAGCAGCAACGCCATTACTCTGAGTGGTGGATTTGGGCCGATCACTTGTTCTAGCGCTTTTTTGTTCTGTTACTTGATTGTTTATCATAGAAACTACCTGTCCTATGTACTGTGTATAGCGTTTCTAAGTTAAGACCAGGTTATGAGCCTGCTAAAATAGTTATTTCTTAAAGCAAATGGTGTACATTATTAACAGGCATCCTGCAAAACCTCGTTTTGCTAGTGATGGCTATAAAAAGGTCGGAGTCATGCACAGCATGTGCTCCGCTAATAAAATATAAAAGGAATTCGCAGTAACCACATGGCTTCTGAAATCAATAGCCACGAACAGCTCAAAGCAGTAACCGACAAATGCCACAAAGCTCTAGAAAATCTAGAAACTAAGCAGTGGTACGGTTACGTCAGTAAAGTTGTGGGGCTATTACTCGAAGCGCAACTACCCGGCTCCAAAGTCGGTGAACTTTGCAGAATTGAAACCAAAGACTGCGGCGACAAACAAGCGGAAGTAGTTGGCTTCAAAGGACAAACTGCGCAACTCCTATTACTTGAAGATGGCAAAGGTGTAAGTCAAGGTGCCAAAATTTATCCCTCTGGTAAATCACTAGAAATTGGTCTTTGCAAAGAATTATTAGGTAGAGTTATTGACCCACTCGGTGAGCCGATGGACCACAAACCAAAACCAGTCTATGAAGAGTTTAGAGGTATTGAACAAGATGCGCCTGATTCGTATGGCAGACCAAGAATCAAAGAAACATTTTCTTGTGGCGTCCGTGCTATTGACTCGACTCTCACTTTTGGTTTAGGGCAACGTATTGGTTTATTCTCCGGCTCTGGTGTGGGCAAGAGTACTTTGATGGGAATGATCGCCCGATATTGCGAAGCTGATATCAATGTTATTGCATTAGTTGGAGAGCGTGGTAGAGAAGTGCAGGATTTTATTGAAGCGAGTCTTGGTGAAGAAGGTATGAAAAAATCAGTTTGTGTAATTGCAACTGGTGACAAACCCGCCATGATGCGCATGAAGTGCTTACTCACCGCAACTACTGTCGCTGAATACTTTAGAGACAAAGGCAAAAAAGTCATGCTCATGGTAGATAGTGTCACTCGTATGGCAATGGCAGCCCGTGATGTTGGACTTGCAGTTGGCGAGCCGCCTGCAATGAAGGGCTATACTCCTAGTGTCTTCTCGCTGATTCCGCGTGTTTTAGAAAGAGCCGGTAGATCCGACAAAGGATCAATTACTGCCATCTATGCTGTCTTAGTTGAGGGCGATGATATGAATGAACCAATCGCTGATACTGCGCGTGGTGTGCTTGATGGTCACATTGTTCTATCCCGCAAAATTGCAGTACGCAATCACTTCCCCGCAATTGATGTACTAGCTAGTGTTAGCCGTCTCTTCCCTGATATCACAAGTGACGAGCAGCAAGACCTCGCTGGCAAAATGCGTAACTTAATGGCAGTCTATGCTGAAAACGAAGACTTGATCAATATTGGCGCTTACCAACGCGGTACCAATCCCACTATCGACCAGGCTATTGCACTTAAATCCAAGATTGATGCTTTCCTTAAACAAAAAATATATGAGCAGTCTAGCTATGAGGAGACTATGAATGCTTTGAGGCAGATTGGCTTGTAATTATCATCCCAAGCCCAACAACTATCCCAACTATCGCCATCAAAGTACCTGCCGACATCATACCGTCCATAACTAAGATTTGATCCAAACGCAATTGTTCAATCAACAAACGTCCGATTGAATATAGTAAAAGATACTTGGCGATTTGTCTTAGTGGACGAGATGATTTAAAACTCACCATCAAAATCGTGAAACTAATAAGGTTCCAAATAGATTCATATAGAAAACAAGGGTGATGGAATTGCTCAGTATGGCTGATATACAAGCCCCAAGGCACATTGGTCATTGAGCCATACGCTTCTTCATTAAAAAAATTACCCCAGCGAGCGATTGCTTGAGCAAGAGGCACCACTGTTGCTGCTATTGCAAGCTTTGTTAAATAGTTGTTTCTATCAAAAATCCAAGTGCCTAAAGCCCCACCAATAATTCCACCTTGAATACTTTGACCACCTAACCAGATTTGTGGAATTTCAATTGGGTTCATCCAATAGTAATCAGTATTAAGGATTACATACCAAAGTCTTGCACCAACTAAACCCCACAATAAAATCCCAATAAAAAAATTAGACAATTGATCCTTAGTAATATTGGGCGTGCACACATACTTGGCAGCGACTTCAAGAGCTACAAGAAAACCAACTGCATAAAGCAATCCATACCAACGGATAGCGACGGGACCCCATTCTATTAAAGTTGCTCCTGGTGAGGCGAATATCATCCGTCTACACTTTCAGTCTCTGCTTTGCTTCGACTCGACAAGTGCTTCGACGCGACCTTCGGCTCCACCGGACTTGTTGAATTCTTGTCATAGACACCATCCCCTGCCACTAAAACCCAAAAGGTTTTGAATATAATCCAAATATCCAGAAACACATTGTGATGACGTGCGTACCAACAATCAAGCTCCATGCGTTTTTCATAAGGAATAGAATTGCGCCCATTGACTTGAGTCCAACCTGTGATTCCTGGTTTAGTTTTGAGCTTCCACAAATCTTCTTCACTAAAATTGTTTACTTGCACCGGCAAAGCTGGTCTCGGTCCAACCATACTCATATCACCAAACAAGACATTCAATAGTTGCGGCGTCTCATCCAAACTAGTGCGACGCAAAAAATGTCCCAACTTAGTAATTCTATCGTCATCTTTGGATTCAGCCAGGCGATTAGGATCCGAGCCTGTTTTCATTGTTCTGAATTTAAAACAATCAAACTCATGACCGTTTCTACCCACTCTTCTGTGAATATACAAAATTGGACCTGCTGAATCTAACTTAATGAGAATAGCTATCAATAGCCACAAAGGAATAAAGAACGATAAGGCTGTTAGCCCTAGGAGAAGGTCCATTATGCGTTTAATGAATAGATTAATTGTAACCATTGAAATTCTGCCCGTCTTCGCTTCACTACGACGCGGCAGATTTGAAACAATGCAAGCATTATTTCAAATCTGACTTACGTAGCATATAACCCTCACCACGTTTGGTGTGAATCAATTTGCCTTGTTCTTTTTCTTGCAATTTAGATCTAAGGTACCTAATATAAACTTCAATCACATTACTCTCGCCAATAAAATCATAACCCCAAACCTTATTGAATAAAAATTCACGAGTTAAATATTTCTCTGGGTTCATCATAAAAACTCTAAGCAAAGAAAATTCTTTACTTCTCAATTCTAGAACCTCATCACCTCGCTTAGCAAGACGATTAAATTGATCAAGCCACAAATCATCATAGTTCAAAGTACCAGCTTGCGCTTTAGGCTTGCGTCTCAAAACTGCTCTAATTCTTGCAAGTAATTCTTCAGTTGCAAATGGTTTAATTAAATAATCATCAGCACCATAATCTAAACCCTTCACTTTGTCTTCAATACTATCTTTGGCAGTGATCATGATGATTGGCACATTATCAGAATCATTTCTAACTTGACGACAAACCTCTTCACCAGACATATTTGGCAACATGCAGTCAAGTAAAACTAAATCAGGACCACCGTTGCGAATGCTCTTAAGCCCCTCAATTCCATCAACGGCGGTAATCACTTCATAACCCTCGTATTTAAGTTCTAGCTCAATCAACCTGGTGATCTGTGCTTCATCTTCAATTATTAGGACTCTAGTATCTTTGTTATCTGGCTTGTTGACAGTGTTTGTTGTATTCATATATAAACCTTTGCTGGGGTCTTACTAATATATCAAACTCAAGAGAGAATAAGCAAGCTAATTCGGGTATATTATAGACCCGAGGTCAATCCTTCTTGCCAGCCGACATAATTGGCAATCCCACACCAGGAGACATGAGATAATAACTACCGGCGAAAAACTAAATTCCTTAGAAGGTAATGACAAGATCATTCATCTTTGTTATAGATTGGAAACTGATAATTCGGCACTGGATAGTAGCAGCTATGCGGCTCTACAGCTCATTACTGAGGCTTTAATCATCAAAAGCAAGGATGCAGTAGCGCCGCTCTCTGGAGCAATCTACAGCTCTCTACAAGTCTATTCTAATGATGACAAATTATTGATCCATGCTGGAGCCAATATTGATCCATCGAGTATCGAATTATTAAAATCTCGCAAACACCGTAATTGCGCTGAGAAACAAGCTGCCATATCAGCCGCTTCCCTAGATCTTGTCAGCAATTCAGAAATGCGTATCATGTTTTTGTATAGAGCTCAAGATCAAAAACTTAAAGCAGAAAAACTACTTCCATGTATCGATTGCTATGAGACTTATATTCCTGAGCTTATAAAAAATAAAGGTAAATTAGTTTTGATACTTGATGATAATTCTGCAAGAACATTTATCAATGATGCTAGTTACGACAACTCAATCAAGACGCTTGAAAATTCTGACTCTAAAAATGAGTCTAACAATATTCATTACAAAATCATTGATGCAGCTGCGATGCAGAATCTCAATATCGAAAAGGTGCTGGGAGCAAGGGTTTGTGCTGAGTCGCAGTAATCCCTCTATATACTAGCTTTGAAATCACGCAGAACCTGCAAATCAGCTTCTTTGACTTTACCTAACTGGAAGGCAAGTTCAATCAAGGTATCATAATCACTTAGGGTTTTGTAATCCACTTGTGCTTCGGCAAAAGCATCTTGTGCTTTTTGCAAGTTATAAGTAAAAATAGCAACAAGCCCCAAGACTTCAAAACCAGCATCTCTCAGCGCTTCAACAGCCTTGAGTGAACTGCCACCAGTAGAAATCAAATCCTCAACGACGACGACCTTAGAACCGGCTTTGAGTTTACCTTCTATCTGATTAGTCCTGCCATGTTCTTTATTACTTGAACGGACATAGCACATTGGTAATTGCATCTTGTCAGCAATCAAGCTAGCATGAGGAATTCCGGCGGTAGCGACTCCAGCAACAGCATCTAAACTTGGATATTGTTCTTGAATCAACTCTACGAATGAATCTCTAATCAAATCCCTTGCCTTGGGATAAGAAAGACTCACTCGGTTGTCACAATAAATTGGTGACTTGATTCCAGAGGCCCAGGTAAATGGGTCTTCAGGACTTAAAAAAACTGCTTCGATTTCAAGAAGTTGTGCGGCTATTTGTTCTGATCGGTTGATGGTATTCATCGTATAAACATTATAGCGCAGCAGATGGAGCTTTACGGACAGGCTTTTAGTTCTTCACGGACTTAAACATGCTATCCGGCAATCTATATTTGTCAATAATTGCTTTATTAATTTCATTATTCTTGACAAGCAAGATTATCCATTTATCTACAAAGACTGGAACCCATTGAGGGTCGGTGATACGCCTAATCAAAAAGGGCTGCGCATGCTCAGTCATATCATGTCGCATAAAATAAATTACGTTGAAATTAATTTTAGAATCCAATTTCTGCCATTTGTCCTCATCCTCTTGAACCTTCTCATAAACATCATCAAAAAACTCATTAGCATAAGCCTCTGGCCTATTATCTACAAAAACTCTTCGCCTAGGGAAGAGATTATAAATCAAGTAACCACCAATATCATAATTATTAAAAATAGGTCCTTTGATATCCAAAGCTCTAAAAAATTCAGCAGAACGGTTAATCCCTGGTTCTAAGCCAATCATGCTGATCCTCTTTGGCGTCAAGCCAACCATCGCAAAAACACCCAGCACCAATGATAGAGCCAAGATTTGAGTAAATAAAGGAGCTTTGTGTCTTAAGGTAAATAGCCTTGAAAGATTGCCTGCCAAAATTGGAACACCATAAAACACAAAAACAGGAATCGCTCTATTGGTCTTAAAAGCGAGTACTGCAAAAACAAAAGTAATTGCAAGATTGGCAAAGTTGTTTTTGATAAACTCAAATGGCTTTAGCTTAAGCTTGCAATAAACCAAAATCCAAGCAAGTAAATTCAAAGCAAAAAACGCATCAAAATAGTAATAAATCACTTGCCCAGGAAAACGATGATGCATAAAAAACACCGATTGGTTTTCAGCTAACTCATACGCATAGTTTTTAAATATATTGAGTGGTTCCAGCAAACCACTTAGCCCAAAGGGATTCACTAAAGAAGCTAATAGAACGATCAGCAGTAAGAATAAGTAGTCCTTCGATTTCCACTTAACAAGGGATTTGGTTTTGAGAACTTCTTCGGCATAAAACATACCGATAACAAGTAGACCAACACAGAAAAACACATGCAAATTAATCCACAAGAGTTGAAACTGGGCAAGCAATATTGCTGTTGCCCTAAAACTCAGCCGGTTAAATTTAAACAAAGTCAAAACCACAAACTCCAAAGCCATCAAGAGATAACTAAATGATTCTGGTCTCACTTCATCACGCCAAACTAATAAGGGTAAAGCAACTGCAAGTGCTATTGCAGCAAATTCAAAGCCAGCTAGTAGGTAGGCTGCATAAAAACTAGCAGCAACAGCGATAGTGATCACGGAGATATTAAGAATTGAAAGTCCCAAGAAACCAAAATTGTCATGAACCAAAGAATGAAACACACCTGTCAACCAATGATGGTTATGCACAGGGAAATTGGTACTAGTAAAAGAATAGAAATTAGTATAGAGCGGTGTTTCAGTCACAAAGTCCTTAGTATTCACAAAAGCATCAACAATATATTGACCATTCATGATGTGGCGCCCAAGGTCAGCAGTACTGAGATTGATATAATCGCAAAGCCCAAGCACAATAAAACTCAGTGCAAGAACGAGAGTGGTTAATCTAATAAGCTTGAGTATTGGTTTTGAGAGCATTTAATTAAAGAACCTGTACTTGAAGATATAAAATATCGCTTTAATTCCATCTCGCCAATTGATTTTTTTACCTTCTTCATAACCTCGACCATAATAAGAAATTGCCACTTCAAAAATCCTAATTCCTTTGATCTTAGCAATCTTGCTTGTCATCTCTGGTTCAATACCAAAATGATTTTCTTTAAGATCAAGCCCTTGGATAATTTCTCTTTTGAAGCACTTATAACAAGTCTCCATATCAGTGAGGTAAATATCGTTGAGCATATTAGTAAGGTAAGTAAGAAATTTATTCGCTAGGTAATGCCAGAAACCCATTGAGCGTCTTGGTTTGCTACCAGCAAAACGAGAACCATATACCACATCTGCTTTATCATTTACAAGTATAGGCAAGATCTCATTGTATTCTTCTGGGTCATATTCAAGATCCGCATCTTGCACAATCACAAAATCTCCAGTCGCTTCTTTAAACCCGGTTTGCAGCGCAGCACCTTTGCCAGAGTTCTCCTGGTGTTTCACAAATTTGTATTGAATCGTTGCATGCTGACTAGCTGCAATATGTTTTTCAATAATTTCAGAACTATTGTCAGCTGAACAATCATCAACTAGGATTATTTCTTTAGTCAAGCCTGCTATTAAGTCAACGGCCTCAACGGCTTCAAGTATTTGATTGAGCGTTGCTGCTTCATTGTATACGGGGATAACTATCGACAATTTCATAAGATTACTAGTACCTTATTCCCGTTGATTAGCCGTATAATTCACTTGACTTTATCTTAAACCGATAGCACTGGCGGCGTTGTAAAAAGCTTTGGATGCCCTGCATTATATTTTTTAGCATTGAATTTGGTATCAATCTCTTGTCCATCCACAATTATTTTATCGTCAACTATTACTTCATGAATATTTGCCGAATCCAGATGCTTAGCAACTGCATTTTGGATATCCTCTAGCTTAATTGATTGAATAATCTGAGGAATTTGTTTTACAAAATCAAGATCACGTCCTTTGAGACGATTATCTAATAAGTAATCTGCGATTGCACTATTATTTTCAAACTTGTTTTTAACGTATGACTTGATAAAGTTTTGCTTTGCCATATTTAACTCATCTTCAGTAATATCACCAGGAAAATTACTCAAAACATTCTTTAATTGCTGCGCTAAGTTTTTACCATTACCCTTTTGACTAGCTGCCACAATCTGAAAAATTCCATCTGCATTCCGGTAATTACTAAAATAAGCATTTGCAGAATAAACATTACCTTGGCTTTCGCGAATAGTTCTCATTAGTCGAGAAGAGAATGCAGCACCTCCAAGTATTTCTTTAGCTAAATACAAAGCATAAAAATCAGGATCTGTATTTTTCACCTCAACTTTTTGACCAAGAGTCACAAAAGACTGATCCTGAAGTGCTTTAAACTCATTACCCTCTAGTTCTTGCAGATCGGCACGATGAGCACCTATCAATTCATTACCAATATTACGAGCAGGTTGTTTAGACCATTCACTCATAACCGCTTGTACCTTATTAATATCCTCCTGCTTCAAATCACCAGAACCAGATATCACAAAATTGGATTGCTTAATTCTTTCCCAGAAATTAATTACATCGGCATAAGTTATCGAATCAACCATTTGCCATCTCTCTAGTTGAGAGGCTTGATGATGATAATGCCCTGCCGGAAAAACTCTATTCCTCAATTGATTTTTCAAAATTGAACCATGATCCTCATTCTCTTTTTTAATAGAATCTTTAATCGTTGCTTTAATTGATACAAACTTTTCCAAATCCATTCTTGCATTGAGAATCATATCCGTGAACAGCTCCAAGGTCTTTTGTAAATTATCGGCCAAAGAAATTGTATTAATATCAAAAGCTATGCCATCATGACTCAATATAAAGCTTAAACTAGCACCAAGATCCTCCATTTTCTCAAAGACTTGATCTCTATCATATTGCATAGTCCCTGAAGAAAAAAAGAGTGAGTTTAAAATACTTGCTATATACATATCCTTATTACTCAATGGCTGCCCAGGACTTTCCATTCTAATAGCAACCTTGGGGAGTCTGTGGTTTTCATTTAAGATCACTTGTCCACTATCTTGTAATTTCAAATCCGGAAGAGTGACTTGCTTATCACCAATAATTGCTTTAGTCAGAGCTTCAAGACGCTGAGCATCAAGTTTTTTTACGTCTAGTGCTTTATCAAGTATTGCCGGAGGGCTTTTCTCTTCTTTCTTCTCAGTTGGTTTGAGATAGACGGTATACTCGTTGTCATCAACTAAGACAGCATTAGCTACTCGCTTAATGTCATCATTAGTAATAGATTGAGCTATCTTTATCATATTAGCCGCTGAATGCCAGTCACCATATTGATCATATTCTATTGCTTGACTAGCTTGTACATTAGCATCTTCTTGATTATTGATCTGCCGATAAAGAAACTCTTGTCTGATTTTTCTCAATTCTTCATCATCAAGTCCATTTGCTTTGACCTCAGCAAGAACTTTTTTGATTTCTCCTTTGAGTTCATCTAAATCTACAATTTTATCTACCTGAACTGTAACAAAATTAAGGCTATCACCCCTAGTAGGCATTGGTACGCAGCTGAAACCTACATTGATATTTTTTGCTTCAGCAAGTTTTTTAGCTAAGCGGCTCTTTGATCCACGACCAGCTAAAGCCTCAAAAATAAAAGACATCACAAAACGATCCCTATCGGTATAATTTGGTCCAAAATAGCCTAGCGCCAAAGCCTTATCATCACCAGGTTTAACAATCACCTTCTCTCTATCCTGAACAGGAGCACTTTGTGAAGGACGCTTAGGATTGCCCATTGGTTTTGGTTTTACATCTGTTGGTTTAGTTTTACTAGCAAAATAATTTAATAATAGATGTTCTAAACGTTGAGGACTACCTATCTTACCAGAAATTACCAGCGTTAAATTATTAGGATCTTGGTAATACTTATAAAAATCCTGCAAAGCTTTTTTATCGATACTCGCAACCGAATCCTTAGTCCCAATTATATTGTTATTGTAGATTGAATTGGACATAGTTATTTCTTTCATAGCTTTATTTATCAAACGCCCACTATCATCATTAATCATATCGATTTCAGAATTGATCAGAGATTTTTCTCGCTTAAGAATATCATCAATATCACTCAAATCAAGTTGATCCATCCTCTCTGACTCGATTTTCATCATAAGCTCAAGCAAGCTTGGATCAAGACTAGCCCAATAATTAGTAAAATCAGTACATGTTCCAGCATTATAATCACCAGCTACCTTTGCACCATGATATTCATACAGATCAGTGATCTCTCCCTTACCAAAACTAGAACTCTTTGCAGGACCTGAAGCAATATGTTCAAGCAAATGAGCCGTGCCAGGTATTTGGTCTTGATTTGAACCAACTGAATATACAGAACTAAGGTGCACCTTGTTTGCAGTATCATCTGGAACTAAAAGTACCTTAATACCATTATCAAGTTTTAATTCAATAATTCTAGGCATAGAACCAGCACCACTATCAGCAACAAATTGAATACGAGAAGAAGAAAATTGTTTAGAATCAAAACTACTATGTTCAACACTCGAACTACTAGATATGTTTAAATTAGTTTTGCTTGCAATTGCATCTTTAATAAGTTGTGCTTGTGGATTTTGTGCAATCAAAGCATCAAGCTTGCCTGGGTTTGCTTTAGCCCAAGCTAATAATTCTGGTGCTGTTTTTGGCAATTGAACAGACTGAACAGCTGCTTGAGAAACCGGCAAACTTATTTGAGCGGACTGCTCCGCTGGCTTGGGACCTGAAGCAAACCACCCCTTGACTTTATCTGTGATAGTGGATAATAAACCCATTATTAAGCAAGTATCACAAATATCTTAGCATATCGTATATACATGTGTAATCTTATCCATTCCGGATTATTACGAAATTACGTTTTAAATCTTTGCTTTCATATACCCCAGGTGGGTATATTTCGTAATGATGTAATAACCCGGAATGGATAAGATTACGAAAAAACGAGGTTACAGATTTCAGTAAAAGTCGCAGCAGGATCATCTGCCTGAGTAATTGCTCGCCCCATCACAATATAATCAGTACCGTTGGCAAATGCCTGCTCAGGTCTAGTAATTCTTTTTTGATCATCAGCGGAATTAGCAGCTAACCTTAGACCCGGACATACAGTAATAAAATCCTTACCCAACTCAGCTTTAATCATTGGAACTTCAAGCGGCGAGCAAACAATCCCATCCAAACCCGCTACTTTGCAATTATTAGCCAGTCTCAAAACTGCAGCTTCAACGGTTCCTGCAATCCCAAGCTCATTATTCATCATCGCTTCATCAGTACTAGTCAACTGAGTCACTCCAATTAACTTGGCACTAGCGTTCTCTGATTTAAGCGCGTCATTAGCTCGGCGCATCATTTCAATTCCGCCACTTGCATGCACATTCAAAAGATCAACTCCATATTTTGCAAGTGATCTAATCGCGCCTGCCGCAGTATTCGGAATATCATGTACTTTGAGATCAAGAAAGACCTTGAGTCCTTTGTCTTTAAGGTACTCAATCATCTCCGGACCCTCAGCATAAAAAAGCTCCATACCCAACTTAACAAAAGCAAGAGAATCATCTCGACCCAATTCAAACTTGTTTATAAAGCTCTCAACAACTTGTTTTGAAGGGAAGTCTAATGCGACTATGATTTTCTCATTCATTATTATTTTCTCAAATCTCTTAGTGATTTAATACCAAGTTCTTGCATTCTTGCCGGCAATGCTTTGATTATTTCAGGACAAATCATCGGTTCAATAAAATTGGCAGTGCCAACACCAATAGCAGTCGCTCCAGCAATTGCAAACTCAATCACATCATCTACGCAAGTCACACCGCCCATACCAATGATCGGCAACTTAACTTCGTTACTAGTTTCATAAACCATCCTAATTGCAACTGGCTTAATCGCAGGACCAGAAAGTCCTCCACTACCTCGAGCCAAAATTGGCTTGCGTGTTTTCAGATCGATACGCATCCCCAATAAAGTATTGATCAAACTCAGACCATCAGCTCCGCCGCGCTCAGCAGCTTTGGCCATTGCAACTATATTAGTGACATTAGGTGAAAGCTTGATAAAGACAGGGATAGCAGAGACCCTCTTGACTTCGCGAGTCAAAGCCTCAAGCTCATTTTCATTAGTACCAAAATGGATTCCATTCTTGACATTAGGGCAGCTGACATTAAGTTCAATTGCATCCACATTGCCAACACGCGAGATTCTTTCAACGACAGTGCAATAATCCTCTACAGTATTACCAACTACGTTAACAAAGATACGAGTATCAAAGTCCTCCAGGAACTTCAGCTCTGATTCAATAATCTTGTCCAATCCTGGATTTTGCAAACCAATTGAATTGAGCATCCCAGAAGGAGTCTCTGCGACTCTCGGTGTATCATTACCACTTCTTGGCTCTACACTCACTGCTTTAATTGCAATACCACCAAGCACAGAAAGATCATAAAACTTAGCATAATCTCTGCCAAAACCAAAACAACCAGAGGCAGGCATAATTGGATTTTTCATTTTAATCCCTGCAATCTCAGTTTCTAAGCAGCTTGTTGTTTCAGTAGTGCTCATTCAAAACTAATTGTAGCAGACTAAAGCTTCAACACCTGCCACTTATCAGCCTCTCTATCAAAATACAAAATCTGGCTATCATCATCAAAAGCGACTAATCTAAAAGATGGTGTCTTAATATTTTCTTGTTTCTTACCCTCTTTATAAACTGCCATAGTCGGGTATTTACCATCATTTATAATTTCCAAATAGGATGCTTGAAATGGTTTTAAATAAAGCGTCTCCGTAAAATTAATGATCGCAAGATAGTTTTTTTGTTTGTTGAGATTGCGAACAATCACAGCATAATCACTCTTAGAATCCAAATTCATATCAGCCTTAATAACTCGAAGCAGCTTTGACTGATTGAGCTTCTCAAGATCTTTGCGAGCATACTCATAATAATCCATCAATTCTCTTATTTTTTTATCACTTTTCCAGCGTACTTGAGAACTAGATAGTTCAAGCGGGTAAAAATCAAAAACATTGGCTCTTCTATAATCAGAACCCAACTGTATCTCCACCATTTGATCAATATCTTTATCGAAGCGGGTTCTAACAATACGAGCATCGACATTAGCTATCTGATTTTTAGAACTAGTTTTAATAACTCGATCAAAACCATCATTGTCTGAAGTTCTATTCTTTGCAAAAACCATACTAGGGACTACAGCAAATATCAGTATCCAAGTTATTCTGTTCGACATTATATTTTTGAACTAATCTTTTCTTTGATACTATCGTCAACCTTGCCGTAAGCATAAAACTTAGTTTTACGATCTTGATAGAGCTCTCGTGCTGACATCTTGACTAATTCCTTGAGATTACGGAATACCGCTTCCTGAACAGCTTCTGCAGTAATTGCCCAATTCTTATGTGCGCCACCTTGCGGCTCTGCAATCAACTCTTCAACAACCTTGAGTCCTAGAAGATCCTTCGCTGTAATCTTAAGAGCAGCAGCAGCTTCTGGAGCTTTATCTCTAGTGCGCCATAAAATTGCTGCACATCCTTCTGGACTAATAACTGAGTAAACTGAGTTTTCTAACATCAAAACTCTATTGGCAACTCCAATTGCGAGTGCCCCGCCAGAACCACCTTCACCTGTCACAACTGAAAGAACTGGCACTTCCAAACCAGCCAACGCTTTAAGGTTCTCAGCAATCGCAATTGATTGACCATTAGCTTCTGCGTTAACCCCTGGATAAGCACCTGGAGTATCAATAAAAGTCACAATTGGTAAATTGAATTTGTTTGCATATTCAAAAATACGCTTGGCTTTTCTGTAACCTTCTGGTTGAGGCATACCAAAGTTACGTTTTTGGTTTTCTTTAATACCGCGTCCCTTACGAGTACCAACAGCAACAAAAGCCAATCCATCGTGCTCAACAAGCGCAGTTAAAACTGCCTCATCATCAGTCCCTGCTCTATCACCATGAAGTTCAATCCACTTGTCCTTACCGCAGATCATATTAAGATAGTCTTCAGCACCAGGTCTATTAGGGTGGCGAGCAATTTTGGTAATATCAATTGGACTCAAACTAGCATAAGTATTCGCTTCAACTTTGGAATATTGCGCTTTGAGTTGATTAATTTGCGCCTTGTCAGCATTGTTACTAATACGTTTTTCAAGTAATTTAATTTCCTCTTGTATCTTCGCAAGTGGTTTTTCAAAATCAAGAATAATGTCTTTTTTAGGTTGATCAATCTGATTTAATTTAAAAGGACGAGCAGTAATAGTGTCACTGACCTTGAGTTGTTTCGGTGCAAAACCATGAATTCTAAGCAAAGTAGCTAATCTCATTTTCATGGCATTACGGTCTACGATAAAATCAATTTGTCCATGAGCAAGTAAGTATTCAGCTGTCTGGAAATCACCAGGCAACTTCTCTCTTACCGTTTCTTCAATCACGCGACGTCCAGCAAAACCAATCCTAGTACCAGGTTCAGCAATCAAAAGATCGCCCAAAGTTGCAAAACTAGCGGAAACTCCACCATAAGTTGGATCAGTCAAGATAGAAAAATATGGTAGCTTCGCTTTAGCAAGTTCGGCTAATGCAAAACTCGTCTTTGCCATTTGCATCAAACTCAAAATACCTTCATGCATTCTGGCACCACCAGAACTTGAAACTACGATAAACGGTGTTTTTTCTTCGACCGCTTTTTCAGCAAGCCTGGTAAATTTCTCACCAACCACTGTTCCCATGGAACCTCCAAGAAAGCTGAAGTTCATCACTGCAAGAGCGACTTTCACACCTTCAATCTGACCAAAACCAGTAATGATTGCTTCTTTGTGTCCCGTTTTAGTTTGTGCCTTAACTAGAGTCTCTAGGTATGGTTTACCATCATTGAAATTAAGCGGGTCAGAAGGACTGATATTGGCGTCGATCTCGATAAAACTATTAGTGTCAGTCAAGAGAGCAATTCTCTCCTCAGCTGAGAGCATGCCATGATGATTACACTCTACACAAACATTGAGGTTTTCTTGGTAGGCAGATCTGTGTATTGTTGCCTTACAAGACTTACATTGCACCCAATTAGCTAATATCTCATCATCGCTCAAACCATTGTTGCCATTAGTACCAGCTTGATTCGCAAACTTCTCAGCTCTCACTGACTTAAAAAAATCTCTTAAACCCATAAGGACTAATTATACAATAGTACATACATATTATCAATGCTCGATAGCACTTAGGTGTAAATACCCTGTCTTATGGCTAATAATGAAAATGGAGATACCCGGGACCTCCATTTTCTTAGCATTCTCTATAGACTTTATAGTTTTTCCCCCTTATGATGTGGGGGTGTTTGGCAATAAATATTTGCTCCTGGAGCTTGACGCATTTGAGGCAGAATTTTATCATCTGCCCAAAATCGTGCCATATTTAGCCAAAAACCAAAAAAGCCTTAATAAAGACGGCTTTTCCTGGGATGACTCCATTGAAGCAATGAAACGCCTTATACAGGATGAGGATTGTGAGGAGTACAAGCCCTACAAACTATTTATGCGTAAATGGCCGCTTTACGGCAAACTCAATCTCGCAAGCAAAGAAAAACGTTTTGAAGATGCTCGCAAAGTCATCGATAAAATTCTCTCAATCGATTTACTTGATCCATCTGCTTACCTGAATCTCGGATTTTGCTTTAGATCAGAAAAACAATTTCACAAAGCTGAGCAAGCCTACAAAAAGGGGCTAGAGCTAGTCGATAACAAAACACCATTCTTAACCGGTTTAGCTAAGACCTATGAAGAGCTTGGCAAGTTTGAAGAAGCAATTTATCTTTGGAATCAAATCCACAAAGACCAGCAAAATCTCGAATCGCTCAAACGACTTGTAGAGCTTAAAGTTTACGACACCAATATACCAATAGAAGAACTCAAAAAATCCAAGATCAAAGAAATCGAAAACCTAGATCTAAGTCCAGGACTCAATTTTGAAAGACTGATGCTCAAAGAGTTTCAGAAATCATACAATGACGTAGACGCACTCAACAAACTTGGCGTCAAATTGGTTCATCACAAATTTAGTAAACTCGCGCTCAAAGTTTTTGATCGTGTTTATGCCTTGTCCAAGATTGCTGGGCTTGAAGTTAAGAATGATATTAGCAAGTTGACTAGTTAAAGTTGAAATTAGAGCGCGATATTTTTTCGTAGTTCAAGGCTTGCGATGTTTTGACAAGGCTGAGTTTCCTGATCAAGATTCGTCAAGAAACCAGAATTTACTTTGAGATGCGACAGTTGTCGTTTAGACGAGGCATGCAAAGTCCGTAGGACGAGTCCGCAGTTGGCTGTAGCCAATAAGGACTTGCAGAATAAAGTCTAAACGGGAAATGTCCAGATCAAAGTTTACTTTAGAGCGAGATATTTTTTCGTAGTTCAAGGCTTGCGATGTTTTGATAAGGCTGAGTTTCCTGATCAAGATTCGTCAAGAAACCAGAATTTACTTTGAGATGCGACAGTTGTCGTTTAGACGAGGCCTGCAAAGTCCGTAGGACGAGTCCGCAGTTGGCTGTAGCCAATAAGGACTTGCAGAACAAAGTCTAAGCGGGAAATGTCCAGATCAAAGAGGTTTCATTGTAGGAAAGGCAATAACATCACGTATCGAAGCTGAATCCGTCAAAAACATAGCAAGCCTATCAATGCCAAGCCCCATACCTGATGTAGGTGGGAGACCATACTCCAATGCATTCACAAAATCCTCATCAAAGACATGCGCTTCATCATCACCGCCAGCACGTTCTTTGGCTTGATCTTCAAAACGCTTACGTTGATCTTGCGGATCAGTTAATTCAGAAAACGCATTTGCAGTCTCTCGTCCATAGATAAATAATTCAAAACGCTCAACAAAGCCTGGTTTGTCTCTATGTTTTTTGGCAAGGGGAGAAATCTCAATTGGATAGTCGTAAACTATTGTTGGTTCAATTAATTTCTCTTCGCAGTGATGTTCAAAAGCGTCATTAAGTTCTTTACCAACAAGATCTTTGCCCGTATGTTCTTTAACGATGTCCTGCATAGTTACTCTACGAAAAGGCTTAGAAAAATCAAGCTCTGTTCCTTGGTAATTTACAACTTCGCTACCAGTTACTTTCTGGGCAACATAGCGAACCATCTGCTCAGTTAGAGTCATCATGTCATAGACATCGGTATAAGCCCAGTAAACCTCTATAGAAGTAAATTCAGGATTGTGTTTAATACTCATCCCTTCATTACGGAAGATACGTCCAATCTCATAAACTCTTTCAAAGCCACCAACAGCAAGGCGCTTGAGGTGAAGCTCAGTAGCGATACGCAGAGTAAGATCAACTCCGAGGCTGTTGTGATGTGTAACAAAAGGTTTGGCTGCAGCTCCTCCCGCCTCAGTATTAAGAATAGGAGTTTCAATTTCTACAAAATCACGCGAATCAAGGAAGTTACGAATCTCACGCATCAAGATTGCCTTCTTGTATAAGTTGTCTTTTGATTTCTCATTAACAATCAAATCAAGGTAACGCTGTCTGTATCTTGTTTCTACATCAGAAATCCCAAGACGACGACGTTTGCCTTCAATGATTTCAGGAAGCGGTTTGAGTGTCTTAGATAAAACAGTGACTGTCTCCATATCAATAGTAAGCTCACCACGCGGAGTCCGTCGTATCTTACCAGTAGCGCCAATATGATCACCTTTGTCTAGAAGCGGAAATAATTCCTGTAAATTAGCTGCGCGAGTTTTGGCATCAGAAAACAATTGAATCTTGCCAGTGTCATCAACAAGATCAACAAACATCCAATCGTTACGTTGATTAGTCACACGTCCCGCTACTGTAACCACATCTTCAGTGTGCTCTTCATTAGCAAGATCTTGATATTTTGCTTGCAGCTCTTTAATAAAATGACTACGCTCAAACTTGTAAGGATAAGGATCAATTCCAAGCTCTCTAAGTGCTTCAAGCTTGCGTTGTCTTTCTTGTTCTAAATTGGTTAGTTCTTGTTTATCGTCCACTGTTTGTACCACAGTGGTTCATTATAGCAAAGTCAAAGAAATTGAACTGAAGACTATTTTGAGCGAGATATTTTTTCGTAGTTCAAGGCGTCGAGTTGATTTTCAAGACGAAGTTGACTGAGCCGTCAATAAGTCGATGAAAATCAGCGAGCAACGCAGAAATACGGAAAAAGATCCAGATCAAAATTAGCCGTTGTCAAGGGCAACTACAATCGCTGGCTCACCACGAACGATTCCCAACCCAGTCACAACAAAACCACCGATCATTGGTTCTACTTCAGGCTCGGTATCAATACCGCTTCTGAAAGGTCTTACAAGAGTTACGTTTGGTTCATAACCAAGTGTGCCAGGAAAGTCTTGATCTGGATCAACGATTCCGTCGATAAGATCAACTTGTTCTTTAGTAAAAGGATTGAGTAATTTGCGAGTTGAACCAAGTTCATCAATTTCATAACCAGATTCAGGAATCAATCCACCAGTATCAACTGCGGATATTTGAATATTGGAAACTAGTGCATGTGCTGCAGCAACAACTGTAGTGTTCTTCGCTTTATCCTGCGCTTCCATTAAGTTGGGAATTGCAATCGTGGCAAGAATACCAATAATCACAACAACAACCATCAACTCAACAAGTGTTAAACCGGAGTCGTCACGTCTGCTATGTCTAATACTAGTTAATTTATTACTCATGAACACTAGCTTAGCAGTTTTCTTAATAAGCCTCAATAGTCTTTTATCTTAAGCTAGTGGGTATATAATCAATACTAATGCGATTCATCAAACCAGGTTTACACGGAATCATCGATTACTTTGCTGTATCGATTTTAATTATGATCCCTTGGTATAGTGGTTTTACAGGGATCGCTCTTGGTTTGCCCGTTAGCCTTGGAGTGATTGCCTTATTTTATACAATATTCACTGACTTCTCTTTGGGCTTCAAACCACTGCTCTCGTTAAAGACACATCTCTTAATAGATTTAATTGGTGGAGCCTTTCTTGCCTTAAGTCCGTTTATCTTTGGCTTTTCAGAAGCAGCTAGTTTATTTCATTTCCAGTTTGGAATCGGAGTAGTTATTGTTGTAGCTTTGACAGATTGTGATTTGTTTTAATTTGCAATGATGAATTTAACAAGTGCTCACCAAACTTGTTGGGATTAAATGACTCCTGTAAACGATCACCAAAATAATTAAAACTATAAACAGTCAAAAATATCATCAAGGCTGGAAAGAAAATTAAATGTGGATCAGTTCTAAGATATTGCCAGCCATCTCCAGCAAGTGTGCCCCAGCTAGTGTTTGGTGGTGAAAGCCCAAGTCCAATAAAACTCAAAGTACTCTCAGCTAAGATCGCACGCGGTAAAGTAAAACTCAGTGCAACAATAATAGAACCAACTGCATTTGGCAAAATATGTTTGCTGATAATTTGCCAATGGTTCAAACCCAGTGTACGCGTCGCTTCTATAAATTCTTCAGCCTTAATTTGTTTGACTTCAGATCTAACCAAGCGAGCCAAATCCATCCAACTAATAAAAGCCAAACCCAAAATTATTCCCGAACTTGATTGAGAAAAAAACAAAGCAATGATACTGAGCACCAATAAATCCGGCAATGAATAAATAAAATCAATCAACTTCATGATCAGCTCTTCAACGAAGCCACCCAAGTAACCAGCGATGGTGCCCAAACTCGTGCCAATCAATAAAGCCATCAAGCCTGTCAGTAAGGCAATTGACAAACTCATTTGAGCACCATGAATCAAACGCACCAAAATATCTCTTCCCAAAAAATCTGTGCCAAAGCAATGCTCAAGACCGGGTGCCTGCAAAATAGCGCCAGGATCTACTTGATCAAATTGATAAGGTACGATATTAAAACCTAAAGCATAAGCAAGAGTGACAGCTGCCAAGATAGTGATGAAATAGATTGGTGCAAAGCGAAGGGACACTGACTTTATTATACGTGTAAGCTCATTGAGGAGTAATTTGTATAGCAAAACCTCACTTCATCAAGACCAGGAATTAATAAAGTAACGTTTTGCGTGATAGAATCATTGACATGGACAAAGCAGCACTCGCACCAGCATTAGGTAAATTAGTCTCAGGACTTTATATCATTAGCCTCAAACATAAAGACAAAGAAGCTGGTTTCCTAGCTAGTTGGGTTCAACAAGCTGGCTTCGAGCCACCTATGATAAGTATCGCTTTTAACAAAGAACGCAAGGCTCACTTTGACCTACTCACCGGTGGTGGCAAACTCGTCGTCAATATTATGGGCAAAGAAAACGGCAAAACCATGTCTCGATTTTTTAAACCAGCTCCAGAAACAGGAAGCATCTTTGATGAGCTAGAAACTTTTACTGGAGAAACCGGTGTGCCAATACTCAAAGACTCTGTTGGCTACCTGGAAGCAGAATATTTTACAGAAATGGAAACTGGTGATCACTTGATCGTACTAGCCAAAGTACTTGGCGGCGCGCTCAATAGTACTGAGATTGAACCGAGTGTGCATATTAGACCAGATGGTTTTAAGTATTAATCAACCAAAATTCGTCTAATATTTGACCAATCTGGCTATTCAATAGCCCTTATATATTCTCACCAAGCTGCATCAACATCTGCAAAGTATCAACCTGTGCTTTCATCGCTCTTTGATTCGATTCATAAGTTCTCATTACTTGAACCATCTCGGCGGATGTTTTTACTGGACTCACATTAGAATTTTCAATGAAACCCTGAGCTAGAGTACTATTAAACGAACTGTTCATTCCTGTAAGAGCTTTGTCAGCAGTATATTTATCACCTGCCAGTCGCATGATTTTTGCATCATCTGGAAACTCAAAAGTATTAAGTCTTGCAACATAGTCACCATTAACAACCATATTACCGTTACGCAAAACAACAAGATCACGCACTCCTTGAAAGCCAAGATAAACCGGAGCAAATCCTTGATCCAAAAGAAAATCACCCGCTTGAGTAACAATGTAACCATCCTTATCCAAACTAAAATGTCCATTGCGAGTATAAGAAACCACTCCATCAGCGTCTTGTATCGCAAAAAAACCCTCACCTTGAATAGCAACATCAAGAGGATTGCCAGTTTGTCTCAGTGGACCTTGAGCGAAGTCATAACTAGTAGAAAATGGTTCTATGCCGTGAGAAATCTCTCCCATCTCTTGACCTGTTGCAGAATTAACAATAGGATGATCTGCAAAACTTTTGTAAATATGACGTACTGCTTTAAAACCACTGGTATTAGCATTCGCTAAATTATCTGCAATTAATTCTTGCATATCTTTCTGGGCTTCCATCCCAGTTGCTGATGTATAAATACCACGAAGCATGTTCTAAACCAAGTTCTTCCTTTCTAGCTTTTACTGCCAGCAAGCTTATAATTTTACGTAATTTAAATTACATATCAATAAAAGCTTGTTGGCAGACCTTTTATCTACGGTCAATCTACGCATCAAAGATGCTTGTTGACCTAAATAGATTATTCGCTTTAATAGGGGCTTTAAGGCTAGGTTATATAGGCTATATTCTCAATTAAAGCTATATCCTTAAGTCTAGATCTATGCTTCAGGAGCGGGACTGGAGAATTTTCGATAAAGCGATAAGACCCAATCAAGAATGCCTACATTAGCCAAAGCTACTTCTCTAACTCTATTATTTGCATGTTCTAATAAACTATTATTGGCCTCAACGCTTCTAGCTAATAATTCTGGTAAAGTCTGTTGATATTCATGTACAGATAGATGACCATTAGAACCTGACGCTTCTACAAGAGTTCCGTTAGCAGCTACTGCTTCAATAACTGCTGCTAGCTCATTACCCACAACACTCTTATGTGCAAGCTCGGCTAAATTTAATGCACTTAGATCAGCATCAACAGTATTCAAAAGATCTGAACGCACAGCATCTTGAACAAAATCGGGAATTCTAATTATTTTATCTAAATACTCAAATCGAGGTAATGTACTAAAATCAGGTGGTTTTTTACTACGAGTAGCAGGTAATACTGTTAACATAAAGAAAATCTTAGCACATTGAGGACAATATTATCAAGATAATCATGGGGTAAAAGGACTTATTCAAATGGCAAATTCCAGGTACTATGTGTATGACCACAACTTTTTAAACTTGATGAAAATTTTGCTCTAAGTGCATAAATCTGGAATTCTGGAGACTTGACAAGTACCCGTTTTTCTCTTTATACCGCAAAACTGTAATTTTTATACAGTTTTACGGCGAATAAGTGTAGCCCTAAAGCAGATTATATAAATCTTGGCTCAAACAGGGTCGTATCTGGAAAAATAAACTGTGGAGACAACCCCTAATTTTAAGTTATCCCGATGGCTTGTTCTATAGGTTTATGAAACTGGTAAATCTACGTAGTAAAATGTCTGATGTCTAGCTACGACCCCATCTAACACTATATTTGTCCAATGTCAGGATACGACCCTGACCCCTGACCCTACTATTCTAGATAATAACCAAACCTTAAGCATAATATGATAATAAACATACGTAAAAGGTAAATTTGGAGGAAAATATGAAAAATATTAAAAAAAATCTGTCAGTTAGTTTCTTAGTTGGAGTAATGATGTTTAGTCAAATGGCTCTCTACAAGGTAAGTGCTAATTATACAAGCTACTATGACCCGGCTATGGATGCTGGTATGAATGACCCAGCTATGGATGCTGGTATGATTGACCCGGCTATGGATGCTGGTATGAATGACCCAGCTATGGATGCTGGTATGATTGACCCGGCTATGGATGCTGGCATGAATGATCCATTTATGGC